>JAPULP010000305.1 GCA_027294815.1 Gemmatimonadota bacterium
AGCGCACCATGTACCGCCTACTCGCTGCCGAAGGCGAGACCACCGAGCGGCGCGATCAACTCGTGCATCCGCCCTACGCGCGGCCCGAACTCCTCGCCCAGCGGCCCAATGAGCTGTGGAGCTGGGATATCACCAAGCTGCTCGGCCCGGCGAAGTGGACCTACTTTCTACCTCTATGTCATCCTGGACATCTTCAGCCGCTATGTGGTCGGCTGGACGATCCAGCACCGCGAGTCGGCCCAGGTGGCGAAGCAGTTGATCGCACAGGCTGTCGAGCAACAGGGCATCGCCCCGGGCCAGCTCACGATCCATGCCGACCGCGGCAGCTCGATGCGTTCCAAGCCGGTTGCGTTCCTACTCGCCGACCTGGGCGTTACCAAGACCCACTCCAGGCCCTACACCTCCACCGACAACCCGTACTCGGAGGCACAGTTCAAGACGCTGAAGTACCGGCCCGACTTCCCGGACCGCTTCGACTCGATCCTACACTCCAGAAGCTTCGGTCGGCCGTTCTTCGACTGGTACAATCACGTCCACAGGCACTCCGGCATCGGCCTCATGACGCCCGCCACCGTCCACTACGGCCGTGCCACGGAGGTGCGCGAACGTCGCGCTCGCGTTCTGGAGGCCGCCTACGCCTCTAACCCCGAGCGCTTCGTCCGAGGCCAACCGCAACCGCCCAAGCTGCCCACCGCAGTTTGGATCAATCCTCCCGAAACTCCGGAGGATGCTCACTAATTATCGGACGCTGACCGTCTCATTGGCGTTGACAGGCTCCGTCAACGCTGATCCAGTTAGGCTCCTTCAGCCCGCCTCGTCGTCCAGACTGAGAATCGACATGCGCATAACAACACTTCCCCCTGTTCTCTGTCTTTCGGTCCTGATGGGCTGCACCGACTCTGCAGACTCCGCTGCGTCGAATCGGCTAGATGGCATTGCCCCGGACAAACTTGTCGCTAACGCGCCCCAAGGTGCTTGGACGGCTGAGGAGGCATGGACGGTGGAGCCTGTGCTGTCCTTGGGTGGGCTCGACGCCGATCCCGAGTACCAATTCGGCGAAGTCTCCGGGGTGGACGTCGATGGCGCAGGGAATATCTATGTGGCCGACAGGCGGGCCCAGCATGTACGGGTGTTTAATCCTTCGGGTGAACTCCTCCGTGTAATCGGCCAGCCTGGTGAAGGGCCCGGCGAGTTTGGAGTGAGCATCGGCGGTGTCTTCTCGATCGGAAACGAGATCGTCGTCCCGGACGTTTCGTCCCGTCGCGTGTCATACTTCGATCTCGAGGGTGCCTTCCTTCGGAGCGAACGCTTCGACGTGGAGCGGGGCATTCCGATCCGATGGGACGTAGCGGCGGGCCGCCTAGTAGCCCAACGACGGTTGATTGTACCCGGCGACCAGACGGCATCGACGGGGGATGTGGTCGTTACTCTCGCCCCAGATGCTCAGCAGGTGGACACGATTCTCCAACTCCCTCTGGGCCAGAGTGTTCAGGTGACGGGCGGCTTGCCGAAGATCGTGCAGTTCATGCCAGAGCCCGTCTGGGACGCTGCTCCCGACGGGCGCGTAGCGGTCGCGATGACAGACGCGTTCGAGTTGGAGGTCCACAGCCCGGCAGGCGAACTTGAGTGGGTCGCGTCCATCCCGTCGCCAGATGTCCCGGTCCGTGACTCTCACCGCCGGGCCGTGGAACAGTCATTCCGGGAGATGTATCGGACGCAAGGCATACCTCCGAACGTGAGCGAAGAGGTCATCGCACGAATGGAGTTCGCTGACCGGCTACCCGTCGTGGCCGACATCATGTTCGGTCCCCGCGACACCCTCTGGGTGAGAGAATTCACGCCCCCCGACGAGTTCGCCGACGATCGGGTCCGAGTGTCCGTACAAGATATGGGTGCGTTGAACTGGCGGGTCCTAGACTCGACCGGCCGGTACCTGGGAGACGTGTCCTTCCCGGTGGACTTTCGCCCTACCCGTGTGATCGGTGATCGGTTCTACGGAGTCTCGCGTGACGAGCTTGATGTTCCGACCGTGCAGGTGTTCCGCGTTGTCACCGAGTGAGGGCAACCGACAACTCAACCACGTGTCGCCTTTCTTGGTGGAAGGCGACAGGTAACGAGCAGCCCAGCTCTTTTTATGGTGTAAGAGAAACTTGGTGTCTGGATCAGTCGCGTACTTGGGCGCCTTGACGGCGACGGTGGAGGCCCAGACGGTGTCCGCATACCTCCCGGCCAGGCGTGCCTCGCAGGTGGATCCTGTGGTGGCATTTGGGCGGGGGTAGAGGCGGCTATTCGTCTCGCAGCATGACCATCGGGCTCACCTCTGCCGCCCTCCGCGCCGGTAGCCAGGCCGCGGTGAGCGCGGTCCCGCCCAGCAACACCGTTACCGCGATCAGGGTCGCCGGGTCATCGGGCTCGATTCCGTGAAGCTGTCCGGCTAGCGCCGCACCGAGCAGACGACCCCCGACGGCGCCGATGAACAGTCCTCCGGCCAGCACCATCATCGCGTGACGCACCAAGAGTCGCGTTACTGACGACGCCGTAGCCCCTAGAGTCATCCGGATGGCGACGTCGCGGCGGCCCTCCCGTGCCATATACGCCATGACCCCGTACAGTCCGAACACGGAGAGCAACAGCGCGAACGCGGCAAACGTACCGAAGACCACAGCCATGAAGCGCGAGGGGGCGATGGCTGCCGACACTACGTCGTCGAGGTCGACCACGGTGGCGAACGCAACGTTGGGATCGACGTCAGCCACGGCCGCTTCGATCTCCGACACCAAGGAGGCGACCCCCGCTCGGCGTCGAAGCACGAGGTTGAGCCAGAGGGGCGGATCCTGCCGATAGACGAGGTACAGGCCGCGGGCATCCTCCTGGTCTACACCCCACCAGACGTCGGAAACAACGCCCACCACGGTGGCCCACGGCCCCGGGTCGGGCGCCTCTCGGCCCGGCGTGGCGGACGGGCGAACCCGGAGCTGCCGACCCAGGGGGTCAAGCCCGGGCCAGAGGTCGTGAGCAAGCCGCTCGCTTGCGATCGCGACTC
>JAPULP010000306.1 GCA_027294815.1 Gemmatimonadota bacterium
GCAGAAAAGTCCGAGTGTCGAACCAGCGCCCTGGCAGCGGCTAACGCGTAGTTGCCACCCGACCCGATCGCCAACACGCCGTCGTCGGGTTCGATCAGCTCACCGCTTCCACTCACGACGAAACAATGGTCGCGGTCTGCCAACGCGAGCAGTGCTTCGAGCCGGCGCAACACGCGGTCGCTGCGCCATTCCTTTGCCAGTTCGACGGCCGCCCTTGGCAGATTCTCCGGATAACGCTTCAGCTTTTCCTCAAAACGCTCGAACAAAGTGAACGCATCCGCGGCTGCTCCGGCGAACCCCGCCAGGACCTTGCCATCCGCCACGGAACGGATCTTGTTGGCTTTGCTCTTCATGACCGTCTCGCCGACGGTGACCTGTCCGTCGCCGCCCATCGAGATTTTGCCATCCTTGCGGAGGCAGAGAATTGTGGTGCTGTGCGTGACTTGTCCGGAATCCATGTCGTCAGGGTTTGGGTTCAAGGTTGTGAGAAGTGAGAGGTGAGAAGTGAGAGGGCCCGGCCCCACTCCCCACAGGGGCGGAGTCGGGTGGCCTTCTCACTTCTCACTTCTCACCTCTCCCTACTAGGCCCTCGGATGCGCTTGATTGTACACCTTTTTCAGTCGTTCCACGCTCGTATGAGTATACACCTGTGTCGTGCTGAGCGATGCATGCCCCAGCATCTCCTGGACGGCTCGCAGATCGGCGCCTGCATCGAGCAAATGGGTGGCAAAGCTGTGCCGGAGGCTGTGCACCTTGAGCCCGGAATGGCGGCCCACCGAGTCCAGGAATTTTCGCACGACGTACTGCACTCCGCGAGGGGAGAGACGGCTACCCCGAGCGGAGAGAAACAGCGCCCGCTCGCCGCGTCCGCCACGCCCCAAGCCCGCGAGACGCTCTTCCCGCACGGGAAGGTATCGTCGCAGCGCCCCCAGCGCGCGACTCCCTAGCGGCAGAATACGCTCCTTGCGTCCTTTACCGCGCACCTTGACCCGCTCGCTCACGATGTCGACGTCGACCACGCTGAGACCGACCAGCTCCGCGAGACGCATCCCCGTGCTGTAGAAGAACTCCAACATCGCGAGATCGCGCAGGCCACCGAAGTTGTTTTCCGACGCGCGTAGCTCCGCGAGCTGAAACAGATCTTCGATCTGCCGTCGGTCGAGTACCGCCGGCAGCCGCTGCTTCAGTTTGGGTAGTCGAACCGCGGCGGCAGGATTCACCGACAAATCGTATCGCTCGTTGAGAAACCGATAGAAGGATCGAAGCGTCGAAACCGCGCGCGAGACCGACCGTTTCGTGAGCCCGCCCCGCGTCAACTCTCCCATGAAGCTTCGTATGGTCAGTCTGTCGACCGACTCCCACGTCCACTCTCCCGCCCCGCCAAAATAGTTGTCGCAAAAATCCTGGAACGTGGTGAGGTCCCGCTGATAAGCCTTGACCGTATGCTCCGAATCGTTCCGTTCGTGCGTGAGATATGCGATGAACGCTTCACACTCCGGCCGCTGTGCGGTAGTCGTGCCCGTCATGCCTGCACACCGCTCAACTGCGCGGCGAACTCCGCCATCGCCTCGAGTGCCCGCGCCGCAAGCGTCTCGCGCCTTTTTCTCTTGTCGCGCACCTTGTCGTCTAGTGGCGGGAGTAGACCGAAGTTGGCGTTCATCGGCTGAAATTTCTTTGGATCGGCGCCATGCACGTATCGCATCAAACTGCCCAGCATCGTGTTCTCCGGCGGGAGAACGGGCTCGGCGCCGCCGAGCATGCGCGCGAGGTTGATCCCGCACAGCCGGCCGCACGCGAGCGACTCCGTGTACCCTTCGACTCCAACGAGTTGGCCGGCGAACAGCAGCCGATCGTCGTCCCGCGCCGACAGGTGCGGCGACAGTACGGCAGGCGCATTGAGATATGTGTTGCGATGTATGCTACCCCACCGAAGCATCTCCGCATTCTCCAAACCCGGAATCATGCGAAACACTTTTCGTTGCTCGCCGGTGCGCAGGCGGGTCTGAAAACCGACCATGTTCCACATTTGGCCCGCACGATTCTCCGATCGAAGCTGCATGACGGCGTAGGGTATCTTTCCGGTGCGTGGGTCCGGCAGACCCACCGGCTTCATCGGTCCGAACCTCAATGTGTCCGGCCCCCGGCGAGCCATCTCTTCCACCGGGAGGCACCCTTCGAAGTACGCGATTTTGTCGAAGTCGTGTGCCTCGTACTGGTCCGCGGCCACGAGTGCGTCTATGAACGCATAATAGCGGTCGCGGTCGAAGGGTGCATTGAGATAGTCCTCACCGCCTCCCTTACCGTATCGCGAGAGTCGGTAGAGCGCGGTTTCATCCAGCGAGTCCGCCGAAACGATCGGCGCGATGGAATCGAAGAACGCCAGGTGCGACGCACCAAGCCGCTCCTGTATGACGGCCGCCAAGCTGTCGGACGTGAGTGGACCGGTTGCCACAATGCCGGGCGAGGGCAACGTCGTGATTTCCTCACACACGACTTCGATGTTGGGGTGCGACCGAACGGCCTTGGTGACGCCTTCACTGAACAGCGCGCGGTCGACGGCGAGGGCCGCACCCGCCGGAACGCGCGTTTCCTCCGCCACCCGCATCAAGAGACTGCCCAACAGACGCAGTTCCGCCTTCAGCAGTCCGTGCGCGTTGCTGGTTTCCACCGATTTGAAGGAATTCGTGCAAACGAGTTCGGCCAGGCCATCGGTTTGGTGGGCGGGCGTATCCACCTTCGGGCGCATTTCGTACAACGTGACTTTGACGCCCGACTCGGCGAGCGCCCACGCCGCCTCACATCCCGCGAGACCGCCACCAACTACATCGGCGTTCACGTCTCGGCGCCGGCCGTTGCTGGCTCCTCCACGTCGAATTCTTCTTCGCAGTGCATGCACCGCCGATACTCGCCCCGCGCCTTCGACGACCGGCGCTCTACCCCTGTCTTGCTGCACTTGGGACACTCCTCCGGCAACGGCTCATACCAGGTGGAGTACTCGCAATCCGGGTAGCGAATGCAGCCGTAGAACACCCTGCCGCGTCGGGTGCGGCGCTGCGTGAGATCGCCGACCACGCAGACGGGGCATTTGACACCCAAGGGCACCGGCCGCGTGTGTTTGCAATCGGGGTACGTGGTACACGCCAGAAACTCACCGTACCTGCCGGTCTTGATTACCATCGGCGAACCGCAGTCGGCACACTTCTCATCCGTGGGCCGGTCCGGCGGACGGTCCTTCTTGATGGGACGCGTGAACTTGCACTCCGGATACTTGGTGCACGCGATGAACGGACCGAACCGGCCGCTCTTTACGGTCAACGAGCTGCCGCAGTTTTCGCACTTCTCTTTCTCCAAACCGTCCAGGTCGTGCGCCTCACGGATCATGGCCTCGACATCGATGTTCTCGAGGTCCTTGGAGAACGGAGTGTAAAAATCCTTCAACACCGTTTGCCAACCGAGCTTCCCTTCCTCGATCTTGTCCAACTCCTCCTCCATCGCCGAGGTGAATTGGACGTTGAAGATGTCGGGGAACCGCGAGACCATGACTCGGGAAACGGTTCGACCCAGGGACGTCGGCGTGAAACGCCTGTCGGTGATGTCCACGTAATCGCGATTACGTAGTGTCGAGATGATGGTGCTGTAGGTACTCGGCCTACCGATGCCGAGGCGCTCCAACTCCTTGACCAGGCTGGCCTCACTAAAGCGCGGCGGCGGCTCGGTGAAGTGTTGGTTGGGCGTGACCGCCAGGACATCGACCTTGTCGCCCTTGTGCAGCGCCGGAACCGGAGCGAGGTCTTCGGGATCCTGCCCCTCTTCGGCCTCTTTTGTCTCACGGTAGAGCACCTGGAAGCCGTCGAACTTCACGAATGAGCCCGTGGCGCGGAACAGGTACTTGTCGACCTCGAAGTCGATCGTCGTCGAATCGTACACCAACGGTGTCATCTGGGACGCAACGAAGCGCTGCCAGATGAGACGATACAACTTGTACTGGTCGGACGTCAGCGCTTTCTTGATCACGTCGGGCATGCGCTCGACGTCGGTGGGCCGAACCGCTTCGTGCGCGTCTTGCGCGCGCGCGTTCTTCGACTTGTACGTGTTCGGCTTGCCCGGCAGATAGTCGGCTTTGTATTTCTTTTCGATGAACTCTCGCACGTGGTCGATCGCCGCCGCCGAAACCCGGGCGGAGTCCGTACGCATGTACGTGATCAAACCCACGGCGCCCTCTTCTCCCACCTCGATGCCCTCGTACAATTGCTGCGCCGTACGCATGGTGCGCTGCGCCGAGAAGCCGAGGCGCTTGGACGCCTCCTGCTGCATGGTACTGGTGGTAAACGGTGCGGCGGGCCTCTTGCGGCGTTCGCGACGCGTGACTTTGAACACGACAAACGGCACGTCGCTCACGGCGTCCACAACCGCCTTCGCCGCCTTCTCGGACTTCAACTCGGGATTGGCGCCGTCGATCTTGTGGAGTTTGGCCGTGAACTTCTTCTTCTTGGCCTCCAACGCGACTTCGATGGACCAGTATTCCTTCGGCTTGAACTTCTCGATTTCGCCTTCGCGCTCCACTAGCAGTCGTAACGCGACCGTCTGGACCCGGCCGGCCGACAGGCCGGTTTTTACCGACTTCCACAACAACGGGCTCGCCTTGTAACCCACCAGCCGGTCGAGAATCCGGCGCGCCTGCTGGGCCTCCACCTTGCGGTCGTCGATGGGGATGGGATTTTTCATCGCCTCCCCAACGGCTTCCTTGGTGATCTCGTGAAACAACACCCGGCGAATCTTCAAGCCGTCTCCCAGCTGATCGGCAACGTGCCACGCGATCGCTTCGCCCTCGCGATCCGGGTCTGTCGCCAAAAACACGTCGGTGGATCGCTTGGCCACTTTCTTCAACTCGGCGAGCGTTTTACCCTTGCCACGGATCGTGACGTATTTGGGCGCAAAGCCGTTGTCGACGTCGACACCCAGCTCGCGTTGGGGCAAATCCCGCAGGTGACCCACGGTCGCTTTCACCGTGAAGTTCTTCCCGAGGTATTTCCCGATCGTTCTCGCCTTCGCCGGCGACTCTACCACCACCAGCGCGCCTTTTTCTTTCGCCATATCCCTCTTCGTGTCTCCAGCCCTGCTCACGACCGGCAGTACCCATCGCATGCCGTCTTCAACACCCGCTCAACCCTTTGGTGTCGCGTGGTCACAGGTTGCTGGTTTTCCAAGGCCCGACGGCCTAGCAAGGGTCGAGCCCCTGTCTAGGCCGTTTATATAAGTCATTTCATTTCAACAGTTTACATCACAATCGCCGACCGGAAGCCCATCCACCGGGGGGGGGCATTATTAAAACCCTCCCTCGTTTCGCGCAAGCTCGGCCACTTGTCGAGCCACCTCCTTGGCCGACAGGCCGTCCGTTGCCACCGTCAGGTCGCACGCCGAATAGTAGCGCTGGCGCTCCTGATACAGTTCCCGGATCTCCCCCACCCACCCGTCTGGGTCTGGCCCCAGAAGTGGCCTCACAGCCCCGTTCCGGGCCCGTACGGCAGCGGTCGCTGGGGTCGCCTCGAGGTACACTGTCAGGGCCCGGCCAGCCACTGAAGCGAGGGCTTCGTCCTGGACAGCCCAGCCACCGCCCGGGGCGATGACCTTCGGTGCCGCGCCCGACACGAGTTCGGCTACAAACTTCCGCTCGTGGGCTCGAAACACCTGTTCGCCGCGGTCCCGGAAAATCGTCGCAACCGGAGTGCCAATCCTTTCCTCTATAAGAGTGTCCACGTCAACGAACTCCACGCCCAGCTCGGCGGCGATGAGCGGCCCGACGGTTGTCTTGCCGACCCCGGGAAGCCCCACCAGGATCAGGTGCGCCACGCTCACCGACCACCACCACTCCGCAGTTCGTCCCACCGGCGTTGCAGGCGCTCGACATAGGCGTCGTGAGCGTTGCGCAGGTCTTGCAGCGTGTCGCCTCCGAGCTTTTCGACCAGGGCATCCGCCAACACGAGAGCCACCATCGCCTCGGCGATCACTCCGATCGCCGGAACCGCAGTCACGTCGGATCGCTCCGACTGCGCCTTGGCCGTCTCGCCCGTTTCGATGTTGACGGTGTCGAGCGGCCGCATGAGCGTCGAAATGGGTTTCTTGGCCACACGAATCACGAGGGGCTGTCCGGTGGTGATTCCTCCCTCGACGCCGCCGGCGCGGTTGGACGAACGCAGCACGCCACCCGTGATTGCCGGACCGTCCCACCCGATCTCGTCGTGCGCTTCCGACCCTCTACGGCGGGCGACGGCGAACCCAAGTCCGATCTCCACGCCCTTCGCGGCGGGAATGGACATGAGGGCGCCCGCCAGTCGGCCGTCGAGCTTCCGATCCCACGACACGTGCGATCCCAGGCCGACGATGACGCCGCGTGCAATGACCTCCACGATGCCGCCCAGCGTATCACCATCTTTTTTCGCGGCGTCGATTTCTTTCTTCATCGACTCGGTGGCATTCGGGTCGAGGCACCGCGTGTCTGACTGGTCCGCAGCGTCGTTGAGCGGAGTCGGAAGGGGGTCGGGCACCTCCGCCTTCACCGATCCCAACTCGACGACGTGGCTCCCGATTTCGACGCCGAACTCGGACAAGAGCTTGCGGCACACGGCCCCGCACGCAACCCGCGCTGCCGTTTCACGGGCGCTCGCCCGCTCGAGTATGTCACGGGCATCGGCCCGGTCATACTTCAGGACACCCACCATGTCGGCGTGCCCGGGTCGGGGGCGCGTGAGCCGGCGACGGCGCGTGTTGTCTCCATCCGGGTTGGGGGCCGGGTCCATGACGTCCACCCAGTTGGCCCAATCCTTGTTGGCGATGTGCAACGCGATGGGCGAACCGAGGGTTTCGCCGGCGCGGACGCCACTGATGAACTCGACCGCGTCGGATTCGATCTTCATGCGGCTGCCGCGTCCGTAGCCCTGCATGCGCCGCTTCAGATCGCGGTTCACGTCGTCTGTGACGAGCGACAACCCCGCTGGGACCCCTTCGAGGATCGCAACGAGGGCCTTGCCGTGAGACTCGCCTGCCGTAGTGAATCGGATCACGCTGTTCTCGCCGTCGATGGTTCTGATGAGAAGTAAGAAGTGAGAGGTGAGAAGGCTACCCCCCTCCCCGTAGGCGGACCGGGGGTTGGGCTCCTCTCACCTCTCACTTGGTACTTCAAGACAAAGCCCGCAAAGCCGGGCCTTGTCGTTTAGCGATCCTTGTCCTCGAACTTCGGCGGCGTCGGGAAGATGTTCGGGAACGATGGCAACTGCACCGTCACCACGCCGCGCGCCGTGATGCCGACCAGGAACTGCTCCCCGGTGGGAAGCTCCGCCACCCGCAACAGGCCGATGATCGGATCCCGAATCGGAATGCTCTTGATCTCACCATAGAACCAGGTGTCGTATGCCACGATCTCGGGATTGTCCGTTGCGGCAAACAACATGCGGTCGTCCTCGTCGCCCGCACCACCATCGGTGCCCCCCGTGCCGCCGGCGTCCGCGGTGAAGGCGTGGTCGAAGTTCAAATCCATCCCGTAGTTGTTGCCTACAATGCCGATCGTTCCAACGAGACGCAGGAACTGATT
>JAPULP010000307.1 GCA_027294815.1 Gemmatimonadota bacterium
ACATCCGCCGTCACCTTCTCGTCGTCAGCGTCGGAAAAGTGCTCCTTGTACCAGCCGATAATGCGGTTCCAGTGGTCGTGGAAGTCTTCCACGGTGCTGGAGCGGCCGGCGCCGTGGCCGGCGTTCATGTAGTGCACCCACACCACTTCCTTGTCGAGTCGCCGGAGGGCGTAGTACATCTCCCGCTGGTTGGTAGCCGGGACGTTCCAGTCACCCTCGCCAGTCAGCATCAACAGCGGCGTTTCGATCCGGTCGGCGGCCATGATCGCCGAATGGGCTATGTATTTTTGCGGTTGTTCCCACAGCGTTGCCCCGATGCGATCTTGCCCTACTTCCGCAGCCGCATAGTTGCGCGTGGTGATCTTGGGACTGTCGCCCAAGAAGCTGATGATATTGACCTTGCCGGAAATGTTGATGGCGGCCGCAAACCTGTCGGTCTGTGTGATCAGTAGGTTGGTGGCGTAGCCCCCGTAGCTCGTGCCGTGCACGCCGAGCTTGTCATTGTCCACCAGGCCGCGATCGACCAGTTTGTTGATGCCTGCGGTCACGGACTTGAGCCAGCTCTCGCCGGGGAAACCGATCTCGAGATCGACGGACGGTCGAAATCCGAAAAACTCTGCGTTGGCCAGCAGGTTCATGTTGGTGTTGAAACCGTTATTGAAGAACTCCTCGTAGATCTCCGCCACCAGCGGGTACTTCTTGGATGAGTCGTAATTCACGGGATAGTAGAGAATCCCGTACATCGTCTTGCCGTCCACGTTCAGGTACTCGATTAGCTCACTCCTTGTGAGCGTGCGGTTGGCGAGCCAAGGGTTGAGGTCTGTCAGGCGTGTGACGGTGCTCAACCCAACGTCGGCCATGTACAGGTCGTTGGGAAAATCTCCGTTCGAGAAATTGTAGAAGACCTTCCGACCGTCTTCCGTGAACCGTAACCGGCTATAGAGATTCTGATCCTTAACCAAGTCGGACATCCGACGAGACGAGAGCTCGTATCGCACCAACCCCCGTTCCCACCGATCGCGCGCCGAGTACGTCAGGAACAGCTGACGTCCATCCGGTGACCAGTTGACAACGCTGAGGCGTGGGCCCGTGTCTTCGTCCTCCGGTAACTCATACACCAACTCGATCGCTTCCGTGTTCGGATCCAGCAAGTGAAAACCGTGTTGTGACCGGACCAGGAGGCGGGCGCCGTCCGGCCGCCACCGCAATACCGAGTAGCTCAACTTCGTCGAATCGTCCTCGGCAACGGGTGTACGGTATTCGCTGGTCAGGTTGGTCGCCGACGAGTCGTGGATGGACTGCACGAAGACGTTACCCTCCTGCGCGTATGCGAACCGGTCGCCGGCCTCGTTCCACCGCAGGTTGATCCGTCGAGTGATGCTGTCTCGTACACTCCGAACCGAGTCGCCCGCGAAGTCAAAGGTCTGAACGACGAACTCGGTGCCGTCCCGTCGGTTATATGAGGTCTTGATGCGTGTCGTTTCGATGTACGATACGAACTGACCGTCGTCGCTTTGCTGGAAGCCCGAATAGTTCCCGTCGGGCACCAATTCATCGACCTCACGAGACCTGATATCGACGACCGCGGGAATCGAGAGGCTGGCCTGGTTGCGGACGGCGTCCCACGCAAGGAATGGCTTGCGCGAATCCTGCACGATCGTCGGACCCTCGCTGATATCTAAGAACATTTGTCGCGAGGTCTCGGCCCAGTCTTCGGTGCGGAGCGAGAGCAAGACGCTGCTGCCGTCAGGGCGCCACGCGAGCGGCGAGTTCGACGCGATGGGCTTGTCGGATTTGAGATCCACCTTGCGCACACGCTCTCGCGCGGGCTCGTAGGTGTGAAGGAAATACTCGTCGCGGTCCCGCACGAAAAACGCCAGCATGCTCCCGTCGGGAGACCACGCAAACGTCCGCACCTGAACCTTACGGTCGAACAGGGTGCGCTGATCCCCGGTCTCGGTGTCGATCACCAGCACCTCCGCCACGGACGGCGAGAGGTAGGTGGGATCGCCGAACCGCATGTGGTCCACGTTCTTGCGATCGCGCTGGGTCGCGCGCGTCGCCGCCACGAAACGGCCGTCCTTGGTGATTGCCTGGACATTCAGCGAAACGACGTTGAGCGCGTCTTCCGTGGTGAAAGCCTGTTTTTCCTGTGCAGTCGCCGGCTCGACCAGTGCGATACCGACAAACAGCAAGGCGGCGGAGATGACGAGTTGGTTTCGACCAATGGAAAGGGTCATGCGGGCCTCCCGGGGCAGCGCAGAGCGATATGGATCAGGGCCTTGAGCGAGGACTCGTCCGTGTGAATCCGCACCCGTCCGTGCGATCTGTGGCTTGGATCGTAACATTTGAACGCGTGGGTGGGGTGGTCCTACCCGGGGCGGGCCGGGAGGTTGGTGGCGGGCAGGCTGGAAGTGCCGTCTCTGAATGGAGCACCAAATGCCAGTACGGCCAGACGGCACGGTCTCACCGCTTCGCTTCGCCTGCCCACCGGGACTATCATCGCATGAGGGGGTCAACAGGTCTTCAACTCGCCGAGTAGCCGGGAGATAGGTCTGGCGAAAGGCGGTAGGGCGGTACGGCGGCAGGGCGGTAGCGGGGTCTGGCTACATGAGCCGTTTTCCCGAGGGCTCGCGCCTATTCAATGGAAACGGTAAATTCAACAATTCCGGGCAGAACTGACACTGGAGCGGTGACCTTGGCGCACCCACCAACGACTCGGCGCGATTTCATGACGGCCGCCACCGGCGGTCTGTTTGCCGTGCTGGGCGTTCCGCTGTTTTCACGACCCAAGCATCGGTGCGCACACGGTGCGGCGTCCGACGGGCCCCATCCGGATCCGCGTCCGGACGTCGACGCCTCCGAGGTCCTCACCGTCGAGCAGCTTCAATCGGTCCCACATGTGATCGACATCTACGACGGGATTCGCGCGATTCCACACGTTGCCGACGGGATCCGATGCAAGTGTGGCTGCGCCGATATGCCGGGATACCGATCGCTCCTGACCTGCTTCGAGTCCGGCGGTATGGCCATGTGGTGTGTGATTTGCCAGACGGAAGGACGGGTGGTCGCCCGTCTGCACAAGGCGGGACGCACGCTCGATCAGATTCGCGAAGCAATCGACGCACGGTT
>JAPULP010000308.1 GCA_027294815.1 Gemmatimonadota bacterium
CGAGGGTACGTATCGAAAATAGCCGCGGAGGTGGGCAACGCGAATGCGAGGAGGGCAACGAGAGGCATCGGATTGAGTCTGCGGGACATGCTCGGCTCCTTTGACAGATGCCCCATAGGTTACCCCAGACATCGGTAGGCCCGCTAGGAGGCCGGCTTCCCTCCCCACGCCCCATCCCTTAATTTTGAACCGGTGGACGGCGGGTTGTGTTGCTGCACCCTCACATCTCTGACGCGGGCCCGCTCAAGCATGGAAACGTGAGTTCCGCCGCGGGGTAGATTGGATGGTCCAATCCGACTCTCGGCGGGACCGCATCGTCCCCCACAGAGGTCCACCCCGAGGAGGGGCGCGATGTTCCGATCCGCCACCGCTTTTCTCGTCGCAAGTTGCTTGCTCCCAACGTTCACCCACGCTCAGGACCGGGTGGTCTACCGCATCGCCGTCTCGGGGTCCGTGGAGGTCGATCTGAGTGACCTGATCGGTTCCACCTTGCAGGCGGCTGCAGGAGAACCCGGAAGCATCGTCGTCCTCGACATCGGTGCATCCGGTGGCCGCATTGACATCGCCCAGCTGATCGTCAGCCATCTGCAGCAGGCCACCGTTCCCATCTACGCGTTGATCAACCAAAACGCCTGGCAGGCCGCGGCGCTCATTGCGCTGGCCGCCGATTCCATCTTCGTGACAGCCGAAGCATCGATCGGCGCCGGTGACCCAGGGAAGGCCGACCAACTCGAATTGCCGGCGACGGCGTTGCGCACCATCCGCCAGCAATTCGGTGCCCTGGCAGCACGGCAGGGTGTGGATGCCGCAATCGGCGAGGCGATGGTGGATCACGATGTATCGGTCCGAGGAGTTGTCCGCCGGGGTGAGCTGTTGACTCTCGATGCCGATGCCGCCGTGGACGTGGGATTGGCGGCCGGCCACGTGGTGGACTGGGACGACATGCTGACCGTGCTCAAGGTGATCGATCCCTCGGTGCGTCTGGTGCGTCCCGGCAGTGCCGTGGCGACGGGCACTACCGTGGAAATCGTGAATTACCACCTCTCCAACGTTCGCGTGGTGCTCGTCCGTGGGGGCGGCGTCCGGTATCGACTGGGAATAGTGACGACAAACGGGTCATCCAGCTTCGAGGTCAGCGAGTCCATCTTGCCTGCTGGCGCGACGATACAATTGGTGGCAGAGGTGATCGGTGGCTCGGATCGCGTGGAGACCGAAGAGATTCGCGTCCGGCCCGGACTCGTGATTCAATGGACCATCGAAACCCGCCTCAGCCAGTCCAACCTCTTCCATTTCGTCCGTTAACGCCGAATTCCCGCCCCGGAAATGCACAACCCCCCGACGTGGTAACCACGCCGGGGGGCTGCGATGCTTCCTTGCGCGCGATGTTCAACGCGCAATGTCGATCACGAACAACCCTGGCCAGGGGGAGGAACCCTCGCGTTGCATTCCGACTGCGGGAACGGGAATCGCGCGTGCACTCTCAACGACGGATTGAGGAGCAAATCGTCGAGACGGCCGTACCGCCGCATGTCGAGCCAGCGGTGTCCCTCGAACAGCAGCGAGTACCGCCGGTTGTAGAGCAACTCATCGATCCGTTGGTCCGCGGTCATCGGCGCCAGGTCGGTGTTCGCCAGACCCGCCGCATTGCGGATGATGTTCAGATCTGCCGTGGCCAGCCCAATGTTGCCTTCCAGCAGGTTGGCTTCGGCCCGGAGCAAGATCAGTTCCTCATTCCGAATGATCGGCACCGCCGCCGTGGCGCTCGTGTAGATGTTGAATGCCAGCGACGACGACAAACCCAACCCGCCTTGATCTGTCACGGTGGCTACCGCCACAGTCTTGTCCACAAACCGCTGGTCGGGGGTCACGGCGTCTGTCTGAATCTGCGCGTCGGTCTCGATCGACGGATGGGCCAGGATGATCAGATTTGACGGATCGAAAATGAGGTTCGTCAAATCGCCTGAACCCGTCCCGTAGTTGTAATACACGCCGAGCCCGAAATCTCCGGCGGGATCGAGGAACGATGCCGTCAGAGTCGTGAGTGCAACTCCAGTATTCCCCAGATAGACATCCACCCGGGCCTTGAGCGCCCGGTTGAACATGAGGAACGTCGCCGGTGTGTCGAACCCGGTGAAACCAGAGGGAAACTGGAAGTCACTCGGGAACGTCGCCCCTCCCAGGTGTCCCTGCGCTTCGTCGAGCAGCGCGACGATCCTCGCAAAGACCGACGCCCGATCCACGATGGGCTCGGGATCGCCCGTGGGGTCTTCCGCCACCGTGATCACGGCACCGAGATCGTCGCGTGTGTTGATGACGAGCAACAGATCGAGGGCCTGGAAGGTCTTGGCGAGGCCGCGAAGTCCTTCCTTGTCGGTGGCATCCATCGTGGCGAGCGCCTCAACGGCGTTCAATGCGTTGTCGGCGTCGCGGAAGCCCTGATACCGGCCAGTCCAGTGGTTCCCACCGAACGCACCGTTGCCACCGTCCAGCGGATCGCGCAACAACTCCGTCACGAAGCGGGGATCCGCCGCGTCGAAGTTGTATGATTCCCGCCCAATGATGCCGAGCTCGGACACGTAGCCGGCTCGCCCGGAGATGCCGTTGCGAGCACGGATAAACAACCCCTGAACAGCCGTGACCACGGCAACCCGACTGGCGTCTTCACCAGTCAATTCTTCGATGCTCGGATTGTTGAGGTCCGGCACCGTCAATGTTTCACAGGCACTCACGACCACCATGGCCAGGAGCACCGGAATCGCTTTATGCGCATTCATGGTTGGTATTCCTTTATCAGTCGCCATGGTTAGAAGGAGAGGTCGATGGAGAACCAGAAGCTTCGACTCGGCGGGAACGGTGCGACATCGATATTCCGCCCCACACTTTGGTTGCCGAAGTTACTGACCTCCGAGTCCAGACCACGGTAGTCGGAGATGTTGATCAGGTTCCGTCCGCTCAAACTCAGGCGTGCATCTTGGATGGCACCCCAGAGGCTCTCGGTCAGGCTTCTGGGAAGCTGCCACGCGAGCGTCACTTCCCGGAGCTTCAAGAAGCTTCCATCCTGCACATACAACTGGGTATCGCCACCGAAGTTCGAGATGCGGTTGGATCCGGCATCCTCGAAATCGGCCGAGTTCTGGCCG
>JAPULP010000309.1 GCA_027294815.1 Gemmatimonadota bacterium
TCCATACACCCCGCAGGGCCGGCCGCCCTGCACGGCGTGCGCGCCGCAACCCTCGATGTGGGTCGCGACGGCGCCCTCACCGTCGCGACCCACATCGAGAGCGAAGACACGGGCTGCCGCGTGGCGTATCAACCGTCGTCCCAACCGTTCGCGCAACCCCCGAGGCAACCCCTTACGTACGGCTCGGAGAAACCCAGGTGCTTGCCTTGCCGCGTGGCGGCCCGCCAGCCGACCCGCGTCCGCAAAAACCAAATCGGCGTCAGGTCTTCGCGCCACCAAGGTGAAAAGAGCGGTCAACTCCTCACTGGCCAGCGCTTCGCGGCGCCGCGCCATGGAAGAGTATCGCTCAATTTGTGCTGCCACACTTGTCGTCCGACCGAGCTTGATGGCTTCTTGACCCGCATCTGCGGCGTCGGGAGGAGCTCCCTTTGCCAAATCGGAGGCGCGCACAGCCTCTAATACCGACAGAGCGATGATTGGGTGCATTCAGCTAGGCGCGGATAGCTTTGGTAGTTGGCGATGGAGTAGAATCGCCCTAAAGCTAATCGCTCGGAGGCCCATTGCGCGGACCGGAGCGGTGGGCGATTCTACACCCGGCTCCAGCCACAAGACGGCGAGGAAATCTGCCAGAATGGCATCGGCACCTGACGACAAGAAAGAAACCTTTGAGAAAGAGGCGCTGCCGTATTTGGATACGGTGTATCGCGTAGCGCTTCGGCTCTCGGGTGACTCGACACAGGCCGATGATCTCACCCAGGAAACGATGTTCAAGGCCTACCGCGCCTGGCATCAATACAAACAAGGCACCAACGTACGCGCCTGGCTGCTCACCATTCTGCGACACACGTTCATAAACGAATACCGCCGCGAGAAACAGCGGGGCCCGACCGTGGACGTCGCCGAGTTCGAACAGTTCACGGTATTCCACGACATACAAGAGGTGGATCCCGCGGGGCGCTTTTTCGACCAGATCGTGGATGATGAAGTGATCCGTGCGATCGATCAGCTTCCGCCAGAGTTTCGTGAGTGCCTGGTGCTGAGCGACATCGCCGACTTGAGCTACGCAGAGATCGCCGACATCATGAAGGTGCCCGTCGGCACGGTGAAATCACGTCTGTTTCGCGCACGGCAGGCGCTGCAGCGGGTGCTGTACGACTACGCCGTCGAGGCGGGATACATCAAGCGGAGCGTTCGATGACATCAGAGCCTCGCGTCATAGACTGCCAAGAAGCGGCCAGACGACTGCATGAGTTGATCGACGGAGAACTCACGCCGGAGGTCGAAGGAGCAGTGCAACGCCACCTCGAGGACTGTGCGCCTTGCATGGCGGTCTACGAGTTCGAAGAAGCGTTTTTACGTTTCGTAAAACTCAAAGCCAAAGGCCAAACCGCTCCCGGTGATCTCAAGAAACGCATCCTCGGGAGCCTCGGGCTCACGAGCAATTCCGACAACACATGACACCCTTGGCGGCCATCGCGGCCGCCGGCGCGCTCGCCGTGGCGGCACAACTCCTGGGATGGCTCACCCGGGGAGGCGCTGTCATGGCGGTCATCGTCGGGTCGGCGGTGTTGGCGGGGAGCGGAGCCGCCGGCGGTCTCATGCTCGGCGTGTTCGTCGTTTCGGGCAGCGCCTTGACCCGGTGGTCGGAACGTTCCGGTCTCGTTGCGGATGACGGCAAAGGAAGCACACGAGACGCCATGCAAGTGGCTGCGAACGGGCTCTGGGCTGCACTGGGCGCGTTGGCGATCGCCAAGGCGCCGGTCGTGGGGTGGCCGGCTTTGACCGGTGCGCTCGCCGCGGCTCAGGCCGACACGTGGGCCACCGAGATCGGGGCTCGGTCGTCGGCTCTCCCCCGATTGATCACCACGGGTCGGCGGGTGCCCAGAGGAGCGTCGGGCGGGGTGACGCTACTCGGCACCGCGGGCGGCGTTGCGGGTGCGGCCGTCATGGCGCTCGTTGGTCGATCGGCGGGCCTGCCGCCGTCAGTGCTCGCCGGCGCTGTGATCGGTGGTATTGTAGGGATGCACGTTGACTCGCTGCTTGGCGCCACGGTGCAAGCCGAGAGCGGTGGAAGATGGACCTGGTGTACGAACGATGTCGTGAATTTTGCGGGTACGGGGTCGGGCGCTATCGTGGCAACGGCCTTTGCGTGGTTCTGGACACTCAGGTGACTCGGATGTCACTGCGTGGCCGGCGTAAGACAGGAACGCGATGATCCAGCCAACCGAGTCTCAGGATTTCAAGTCGCTCCTGGGTTGTTTTGCAACCGGGGTAACGGTGGCCACCACCCTTGACGCGGGTGGCGAGCGCTCGGGAATGACCGCAAGTGCGGTCGCGGCCGTTTCCCTCGATCCACCGCTTCTATTGCTCTGTGTCGATCGACACGCCACATTCCACGCCGCAGTCGAAGCGGGTCAGGGGTTCGCTCTCAACGTCCTCGCATCCAACCAAGAGCGAATCTCCCGGATCTTTGCGGATAGCGGCGGTGATCCTTTTGCCGAAGCCGAGTTTCGCAATGAGAGTGGTGGATTCCCGCTGCTCGAGGGTGCTGTGGCACACATCGTCTGCACGCTCTGGGGCTCCCACAAAGCCGGCGATCACACGGTGTTCTTCGGCACGGTGACGGGAGGAGAAGTTTTCGACCGGCCACCCCTGCTTCACTACCGCAGCCAGTACACGACCGTCGGGTCGGACAATCGGACAGTGATTTAGACTAGCGAACACCGTCACAACCCCAAGGGAGATCTTTCATGCGGGCAAAGCTCCGACCTCTTACCGCTGAGTTCATCGGAACGTTTGGTCTCGTGTTCATCGGTGGTGGATCTGTGGTCGTGAACGAAGCACGATCCGGGGCGCTTGGGTTGACCGGTGTCGCGCTCGCGAACGCGATGGTCCTCGCAATCATGGTGACGGCGTTGATGCGCATCTCCGGAGCCCACTTCAACCCGGCCGTGACCCTCGGGCTTTGGCTCAACAACAAAATAGACGCCAAGAACGCCGGGGCATACGTCGCCACGCAACTGCTCGCAGCGATCATTGCCGCACTCTTGGTAAAAGCGCTCCTTCCGTCGGTGGCCGGAGAGATTACCGGTTACGGAACGCCGCGAATCGCCGGCGACGTCGATATCATCCAAGCGATTCTCATCGAAGCCATTCTGACGTTCTTCTGGGTATCGGCAGTCTTTGGTACGGCGGTGTCATCCGAAGCACCGAGCGGCATCGGTGGATTCGGCATTGGGCTGGTGCTCTTGTTCG
>JAPULP010000031.1 GCA_027294815.1 Gemmatimonadota bacterium
TTACCACCTGAACGGCAACGCGCCCATTGGGGTCGCGATGAAATACATAGTTGCTGGAGAAACTGAACCTCGGTCGCAACCAGCTATTGATGACTGGAGTAGTCGTTAGGCGAGTTGACAGCGTGCGATCCCGCTCAAAGCCGACATCCCTGCCGGCGAAAGTGCCGCGTTGGTCGTTCACCAACCTTCCGATCTGTGTCGAATCACCATAGTCCTGCAAATCCCGAGTCGTAATGTAGTCCACACGCAACCCCAGCGAGGAAAACGGACGCAAGTCTGCACCTATCGTATTACGCCAGGTATGAACCACGCTTCGCAGAGGCGCCCGCAACTGATCGTCCGGCTGTGTCACCGGTACGCGGAACGTGCGTCGTTCGGTCAAGTTGTTGGTGAGTTCGGACCTCACGCGTATTTGATAAGGGTTCCACCGCACTCTAGACGTTCGCAGCCCTTTGCCGAATTCACTCTCCCTCACCCATCTGGGGAACCGCTCCACGAGCCGAACCAAGAAACCGGGCACCGCCGAGACTGTCTCAGGCGCCGGGCGGTTGTCATACTCCACCCTGACTTGGCGATTCTTCGTCACTGCCGTGCTCAGTTCGGAGGCGTTTTGCGCATTCAGGCGCGCCGCCGCCAGCGACAGCGGGTCAAACAACAAGCGCTCGGCGAAGCTGTTGCCACGTCGCGTTCGGCGCAGGGCTACTTGATACGAGGTGACCGAATTCCCGGGGGTTCGCAGATTCTCAAGCGATTGTGTCCGCACGTCACTATTTCGAACGAAGAACGGCTCCGTGGCAAGGCGCTGATATCGGACGGAGAAGGGAATGCTCATACCCCACGACTCCGGAAGCAATTTGTCGATACGCACGGTCGAGCCGAAGCGCATGCGGGCATCTGCAAGATAGTCAGGCGCTTGATCGATTGTGCGGAAGCGATCGTCGGTACTGACGAATGAAAAATCAATTTCGGCGAAGTCGGCGGCGGTCAAGCGAGCCTCGACCGCCCCAGCCACTCCCACGTCGGCCACCACATCGCTCAGGCGGATGTCGTCAACCCACACCTCCGCTTGGGGTATGAAAGTAGATTGGCCCACGCGCAGGATACCGACCGCAATTTCCGAAACGCGCGCCAGATTGGGCGGCTGAACACCGGGATCCTTAACCTGAATCAGGTACGCCCCATCGCACCTCACAAACGCCTCCGGGTCGCCACCGCCACAATCGATAGACCCAGACGGATTCTCGCCGGCCAGCCACGCGTCCTCCACCTCTTCCCGCAGTGTGAGCCAGCGATCCAAGTCCACGACCACCTCGGGTTCCCAATCGACCGTCCGAGCCGGCGTCATGTAGAAATAGAAATTGTCTTCGTCACTGCCGACCTTGATGAAAAAGTTGAGATCGCCGGCCTCCCAACCAGATCCCCGTCCCCTGGCCCATACACGCAGCCTTCTATATTGGAGAAAGTTCTTGTCCGCCGCACCCGCAAACCGCAAGAACGCCTCGGCCCGTTCTCCCAGGCGCAGGTCGCGCGCGATGAGGCGTAACGACCGCTCATTGATCTGCTGTGAGCCAAACTCGAAAGCAGCACCCCGGCGTTCAGCCACATCGATCACGCCGGGCGGCGAAGTGTACCCCAGATCTTCATCCGCCGTCGAGACGACGGACGCGATAACTTCACCGTGTGACTCCCCTTGCGCGCCGCCAAGACCCACGATCGGCGTCGCCGACCGCTTCAGCCATGGTGCCCCCACCAGGGTCAATCGCGCCAATGCCACCGCCACTTCCCTCTCGTCACCCGGACGAGCGGGTGCCACCATAGTGATCCGAAGCGCGCGGATCCGTCTCAAGTCGGGCGAACCGATCTGCACCGTGTCCCGCCGGAATGGAATGCGATAGAGCTTCCACTGCCGGGCAAAACCGTCGACCTGAGATGGATGGAGCACGCTACCGTCCCGAACCACGAAGCGAGGGTCACCGAGTTGCACAACGTACCGTATCACGTCCTCCTGGGTGACCCCGATGGTGAGATCCAACCGATTATCACCGTTGAGATCCTCGGAATCCACGAATCCGTTGCTGCGTGTGCACCGAGCACTGAGATCACCACGGGGAAAAGCGGGGATCGTCACGCCGGTGAACACCCGCTCGCACATGGGGAAATCAGTCAGCACCTGCCCAGTGTTGATGCTGTAGATGGACGGAAGCAGATCTCCGTGAACACCAACATCATTCACTGCGGCGTTGAACAAGTTGGTGAACGGATCCTTCTCCGAATCGAGCGTCCCGGCGCCGATCTGCTGAAAGCCCGAGAATATCGTGTCATTGCCGACGACGCTGAACGAATCGGGCCCGAACGCGACCGCATCCTCCAGCACGGTGCCGAAATCGAACACGAGGTTGATTTGTTGAGCCGAGCCGGGCCCCGTTTCCTCCAAGGCCCAGAACTCGAGAAACTCGATGCGGGACAGGTCAACGCCGAGACCCGAACGGTCGAGCGGCTGCGTGATGCTGCGCCACCGCGGGCCCGGCGTGGACGGGCGGATCCAGCGCGCACGTCCGGTCAGGGGATCGGGACCTCCCCCTACCGTATCCGGCTTGAGCGTCAGCCAAAGAAGCGTCTCTTTCGGCCGCGACGCGCCCGTCAGCACGATGCTGGAGTCGATCTCCTGGGGGCTGACTTCGAACGGCTCACCGTCGCCTTTCTCGATAACGTTTTGCCAGACGAACGTCACGGCGTCGTTGGTATTGAATTCGCCGAGTGTGGAGAGATGCGTCGCCGGAACACCGCTTCCGGATGCCGGACGGCTACCGAGCTGAAACTTCTGCTCGCCTAGATTGACAACAGTCGCCGACTGAGCTTCGAACTCCTCCAGGTACGCCTGCCCGGTGAGATTGGGGTTGGGGCGGGACACGGCAACTTCCCCGCTGATCTCGAGCGTAGAGGGCACGTTTGTGCTCAACAGAGGAAGGGCGTCGAGCGCGCGCGTGAGTCCATCGGCGCGAAACCGCAGCTCCGTGCTGATGCCGCCGAGGAACATGGCTTGCGGTTCGAAGCCCAAAGTAGGACGGGTGAAGATCGTCCGCTCTCGCTGGAACAGCGTGGTTGCGTCGATGCGCCCCCGCGAGCCGAGATTGTAGGTACCCTGAAACCCGAACACGTTGCTCGGAGCGACATCAAACAATTGATTCTGTTCAAAGCGTACCTGCACTCGCGTTGGACCGGTGAACAGAGAATCGGGATT
The DNA here is from genome assembly GCA_027294815.1 of Gemmatimonadota bacterium. GTDB lineage: Bacteria > Gemmatimonadota > Gemmatimonadetes > Gemmatimonadales > GWC2-71-9 > B3T1B10. Next base: position 3,242 of record JAPULP010000031.1, read on the forward strand.
GAGAAACGTCACTACTCCCAGGTCATATGAGATCTCGTAATCTCGCCCGCGGACGAGGTCGCGATTCCCGATACGGACTTGCTCGCTGCCGAACCGGATCTGCAGCGCGCCGAGGCTCAGGCGCGATCGATCGCCGGAGCCCGCGGCCTGATAATCCCAAATGAAGCGAAACAGGGGAGCAGGCCCCTCGGTGTTGCGAAGGAACGTGGGTGTGCGGTAAATCGAGTCGTTGCGCTCGCCCTCCAGCAAGCGTGAGCTGTCGGCCAAAGGCTGCAAGTGGGGAAACACGACGAAGAGATCACGCAGGGGTGATCCGCCACCGGGATCCCGCTCGCGGGGGAAAACGCGATTGAACTCGTCGAGTTGGCTCGGATCGGTGGACGTCGCCAGCCCGAGCCGTGCCAAATATGTCCCCACTCCATCCAAGGGACGTTCTGAATCGTTCACTACGAGCGATAGATCGATCGTCGTTCGACTGATGCCGCCGCCGATCCGATAGAAGTTCCTCATCTCGTGGAGGAACGTGGGAACCTCCGGACCGCGCCGCGGCTCGTGAATCAGAAACAAAGTGTCGCTCGGGCCCGTCACCGACGGAAGAGTGCCCACGGTGTCTCCGGCAATTGTCACATAGGAAACAGCCAGGAACTCGTCCAGCCCCACACGATTCTGCAACCCGAACCACATACCGGACGGGTCGAGGTAATAATCCCGACCCTCGATCAAGAGATCCCAAAAGAAGGGACCGACACGCTGCGGACTGTCGTCACGCCGGGCCACGGCTTCGATGCCGTGCAGGCTGGGGTTGATGCCGACTTGCCCGCTTTGCGCGCGGAGACGATAGACTCGGACTTGGACGAGCTGGAGCGCGACCGGCAGCGCTTCGGGCACGATGTTCAACACATCTACGTTGGGGTACGCCGGCAGGAACAGGGGGTTCACGATGAAGAAAAACCGGCCGTCCTCGAACTCTACGTCACGCGACTCCCGCTCGATCACCTGCGTCGCCTCGTCGCCCACCGTGAATACTCGGACCCTCACAGACGACCCCTTCTGCTGCGCCAAGATGGACCGGAACTCCATTGGTCCAAGTTGAGCTTCGGCCTGGATCCCAAACGAATTCGCGGGGATCGCCGATGTGATGAATCGTGATGAGGGTAACCGAAAGTCGAGGTTCCCTACCTCCACCCGGCGCAGGATGTCATCTTCGAGACCCTGGTACCACACGTTGATCCGGTTGTTTACGCTGAACTCGCGTTGGCTGTCGAAATCCACGTTGACATGGAGTCGGTCGCCGATCACCCCGCCTACGCGAAGTGCAAATTCCTGGTCCAGCAGCGGCGTCGGAAAGCCTCCCTGACAACCAGACGCAGGATTGGAGGCGTCGGGGGCCGTACAGTTGAGATTGCGGAGGCGGTCCAATCGGCTTTCGAGCCGCGCGTTCAGCTCGATGCTAAGATCCGCATAGCGTGCCAGGGCCTGCCGAGATGTGGGACGGGGCACCAACCCGGGCGGATCGACCGGCGGGACGGGCTGCCGCTGCCCCCCTCCACCGGTGGTGTCTTGGGGCAAGGGGGCCAAAGTGCCCAACAGGCGTAGCTTCCGCCGGAGAATGCGGTTACGCGAGATGAGGCGCCGCGTTCCCTCGGCCCAAAGCTGGGCTACCAATCGGGGCGGCGAACGGCGATCCCACCGCCCCCCCAGCCGTAGCGCCAGAGAAGGTCGTATTTGTAATGTGTCAGTGACCAGGTGGAGGCGAACGCCGGTCCCACCAGTCTGGGCGCGGGCACCGGCGGGCAAGAACAGGCTCAGGCCCAGCACGACCACTGGCCACGACACTTTCGCGGTGGACGGGGTGTAAGCCATACTAAGCAGGGAAGCGAGACTCCTCACCGGAGCCCCAATTCATTCACATATAGAGAGTTACGCGACTTCACCAAGTGACGATACTCAGCAAATACCTCCTCAAGCAGCACCTGGTTCCGTTCGTGTTCGCCATGTCGGCATGCACCAGCATCATGATCCTGAACCAGATTGCGAAACGGCTTCCCGATCTCGTGGGCAAGGGCTTACCCTGGTCTGTGATAGTGGAGGTATTCGCACTTTCGGTCCCGTTTGTGGTCGCGATGACCATACCGATGGCCGTCCTCATCGCCGTCCTGTACGTGGTGAGCCGACTGGCGGCGGAAAACGAACTCACCGCGTTGCACGCCGGCGGAGTTTCCCTAGGGCGGCTGATACGTCCTCTGCTGGTCGCCGGGGTCTTCATGACATTAGTGGCGTTTCTTTTCGGCGACCAG
>JAPULP010000310.1 GCA_027294815.1 Gemmatimonadota bacterium
CAGCGCCCGCGCCGCCACCCTCGAGGCCCCAGGCGGCGGCGCCAGTCCGCGCGGACGCCGGCTTCATCCCCGCCGAAGCCACGACGCCGGAGCAGGGCCCCGACGCGCCTATCTACTCGAGCGCCGATGCGGACGTTATCCCGCCCACGATGACGTACCCGCAGCTGCCGCTGCCGGCCGACGCGTCCGCCGCCGCGAACGTCATCGAGTTGGTGGTCTCGGCCAGCGGGGAGGTCGAGAAGGTGCGCATGCTGGCACCAGTTAGGCGGCTGCCCGACGTGATGCTCCTGAGTAACGCGAAGGCGTGGCGCTTCGAACCGGCCCTCAGAGCGGGAGTGTTGGTGCGCTACCGCCTCACCGTGAGGTGGGCCGTGGCGCCATGACGGCCGCGTCGCCCCGTCAGAACCGATACCCGATGCCGGCACCAACTGTCAGCGCCGCCCAGTCTCACCGTGGTCCAGAACTGGTTCGAGGACCTGCGGCGGCTGGTGCCGACGGACTGATGGCACTCCAACCTAGCACTCGCCTCGGCCCGTAATGGCAAGACGTCTGATTCGAGCGCTGTGTCTCGCGTGTGCTGTTGGCCTCCTCCTCGCTTGCGAAGAAGTGAGTTCGCAAGACGGAGATTCCGAGGCTCCACAGACCGACGCGGATGGCTTCGAGGCCGTCATCACGGGTTCCTATGAAGGCGCTGTGTCTGGGAACGGAGTACTCAGACTGCTTCCCGACGCGGGATTCGAGAATCAGGGGTACTGGTTCCTGGCAGATGGTCAGGGCGTTCGAGCGCATGGCGTGACCTTCGTGTTGCCGAGGACCGTGGGTCCGGGACGCCACACGTTGGAGAGCCCGTCGGCCTTGGACATCGGCACGGTGCCGTCGGTTCGGGTGGATAGGGACATGGGAGATTCGACGGTTTCCTCCGACCGAAACGCGTCTGGCTTCCTGGACTTGACGGCTTTTCCCGATGACGAGCGCAACGTCCGTGGGGCCGACGTGACGGGCACGTTCGTGTTCGAGACGGAAAACCGCGCGGGGGACACCATCCAGGTGGAAGGCCAGTTCTCTTTTCGCGCGGACTGAGCCGGCTCGTGAACGGCCGCGAGTTAACGGCTCTTCTGAGCCCTTTCACCTATAATCCAGCCGGCTCCCAGTTTCGCTCCCCAGGAGGGTCATGGCGCTCGCCCCCCGCGTTCGGCTTGGTCCGTATGTGATCAGTCTCCGCTCGGTGCCGGGGGCATGGGCGCGGTGTACCGGGCGTGGAACGGGAATATGTAGACCGTACAAAGGAGTATGGACGAATGGCGTACATTGGCAAGACTCATCTCACGTTCATTTTCAAGGCGGATGCGGCCAACGTGGCCGAGGGTGACCGCTTGTTCAAGAGTCACAACGAGTGGATCGGCAAGACCCATCATCGCAACGGCGAGAAGGCGCTCCTGACCTACAACGTGTCGAAAGGCGCTGATCTCACCGAGGTGCTGAACCCCGGGTCGGCGCCCTCGGGCAAGACCGTCTATGTGCTGGATGAGATTTATGAGAGTCCAGCGGGCATCGCAGACCACTGGCAGCAGGCCATGACTGGCTGGAGCGACTTCCAGGCGTTCGTGGCCTGGGCGCAGAAGTGCGAGCCGACAGCCCAGCACTCCGGAACAGTGGTGAACTCCCTCTGGTGACCCGTTCCTTTGGACGGCTCGGTGTTTGACCTCTCGCACCTAGGCATTTGAGGAGGAACTAGATGACACAACGCAGCATCGCCCCTATGACCCTGATCCTGAGCCTTGGGTTGTTCACGTTCGCCTGTGGCGGCCCCGCGCCGTCCAGCGAGCCCGCCACTCCACCGGCAGTCGAAGAGGCACTGCCAGCAGCGACGATCCCGACGCCTGATCCGGCCTCAGCGGATGACCCGGTCCAGAGTGCCATGAGCGCGGGCCCCTCCTCCATTTCTGCGAACGCGACCGTCATGGATTGGGACCTGAACGTCGTGCGGGAAGGTAGCAACGACTGGACGTGCCTACCCGACCGGCCAACGACTCCTGGAAACGATCCCTGGTGCGTGACGGACGCGTGGCTCAACTTCCTCCAGGCGTATGTGAATCAGACCGAACCGACCTACTCGGAGATCGGGTTCGCGTACATGTTGCAAGGCGACACGCCGGTGAGCAACGCGGATCCGTTTGCTACCGACGAGACTGGTCCGGAGGATTGGGTCACGGAGATCGGTCCCCATCTGATGATGCTGGTGCCGAATCGAGAGGCGCTCGAGGCGATTTCTGCGGATCACCTGAACGGTGGCCCGTGGGTGATGTGGCCCGACACGCCGTATGCACATGTCATGATCCCGTTGGAGAGTCGCGGCCCTTCGGGTCAATGATCGTCAGAAGCGCCTCGACATCTCCCCAGATGGGAATCGGTTCCTGATGATCATCAAGGAGGGCGAAGCGACCGACGATGTATCGAGTGCCTCGCAAATCATCATCGTGGAAAACTGGTTCGAGGAACTGCGGCGGCTGGTGCCGACGGACTGAGCCACGCGCGTCCGTTTCGGGCTGGCCCGCGACTGATAGGTCCTCAGTAGTCGCGTAGTGTTTACCTATCTGGGCCAAGGGGCGCTTTGGGGGCTGGAACCCGGAATCGGTAAACACTAGCCCGTTACACAGGAGTAATCCCGTCCGCGCAGTCGCTCCGCCCATATAATTCAACGGTTTGGCCCTCACCCCCGGCACCCGCCTCGGCCCGTATGAGATCACCGCCCAGATCGGCGTGGGCGGGATGGGGGAGGTGTATCGAGCGACGGACACGAAGCTGAAGCGCGACGTGGCGGTGAAGGTGCTGCCGTCTGCGCTCGCAGCCGACCCGGAACGCCTGGCG
>JAPULP010000311.1 GCA_027294815.1 Gemmatimonadota bacterium
GTTCCTGGGCGTAGCTCCGCTCGTCTTCGAGCGGAGCCTGCAGGCGCAGTTCCTGATCCCGATGGCGGCGTCGCTCGCTTTCGGAGTCCTGTTTGCGACGGTGATTCTGATGCTGCTGGTGCCTGCGCTGGCGATGGTTCAAGCGAACGTGGAGGCGTGGTGGGCGGGGCGGCGTACGAGGCAACTCCCCACGTCAGCGGCCGAACTCAGGACCACCGGAGATTGAAGCCTCCCCAGCCCGGCGCGCTCCTACACATTCCACAAGTGCAGCGGGCAACGCTGTTCCGAAGTAACGTTCATGCGCTGCTCGTGATGCGGCGGTTCCAGCGTTGGGTGGCATGGCGGAAGCGTGGCCACTCCCACACCCGGATACGATGCAATAAATTCTAACGGTGATTAGTCTCAAAACACCCAACTGGCGAGCCCGACGCCACCGCATGGTGCGACACGATCTGCGGCGGCGAGGAATTACCGACGTTCGTGTACTCGCCGCGATGGCGTCCATCCCGCGTGAGCTGTTCGTGCCAGCCGCCCTGCAACGGCGCGCGTACGCAGACCAGCCACTCCCCATCGGATGCGGCCAGACCATCTCACAGCCGTACATGGTCGCCCTGATGACCGCGGAAGTCGGCATGAACCGGACGAGTCGCGTGCTCGAGGTCGGGACCGGGAGCGGCTACCAAACAGCCGTGCTCGCCAAGATCGCATCACACGTGTGGACGATCGAGCGACTGGCGGAACTTCTCACATCGGCGACGGAACGTTTGCAGAGCATCGCCATCTCGAACGTGTCGTGTATCGAAGGCGACGGTGCTCTCGGGCATCCACCGAGCGCACCCTTCGACGGTATCCTGGTGACGGCGGCGGCCCCATGGCCGCCTGCGGGTTTGCTCGAACAGCTGGCGGTAGGAGGCCGACTCGTCATCCCCATCGGTGACCTCGCTGGGCAACGCCTCACGGTCTATGAAAAGACCACCGCCGGAGTCGCCGCGCGCGCGGCGACGGCATGCCGTTTTGTGCCACTGGTATCCCCCCAGGCATTCAACGCATAGCAGTGGAGTTCTTGGGTGCCCACGTGTCCACGGCGGGCGGCGTACATTGCGCACCGGCCCGCGGAACGGCCATCGGTGCTACCGCTATGCAAATCTTCACCAAGACTCCGAGTCAATGGAAAGAGCCCGTCCTCACCGATGAGGTGGCGGCCGAGTTTGATGCCGCACTACAATCGTCACCAATCCGGGCGGTGGTCGCGCACGACTCCTACCTCATCAATCTCGCGTCTCCCGACACCGATCTCCGTGCCCGCTCGATGGCGTGCTTCGAAGGCGAGTTGCATCGCTGTGCGATGCTGGGCGTGCCGTATATCGTCACGCATCCCGGCAATCACATGACCGGGAAGGCCGAGGGACTCCGCCGCAACGCCGCTGCCTATGCAGAGTGCCTAGAACGTGTGGACGGGCCCATGATTCTCATCGAGACCACCGCCGGTAGCGGGACGGCCCTCGGGTGTGAGTTCACGGACCTCGCGGCGCTGCGAGATTTCATTCCTGAAGATTTGCGAGTACGCGTCGGGTTTTGCGCCGACACGTGTCATCTCTTTGCCGCCGGGTATGATTTGCGCAACGAATGGGATGCTGTGTGGGAACAATGGGATGAGACCATCGGACTACAACACTTATTCTGCGTGCACCTCAATGATTCAAAGACACCGTTCGCGTCGAGACGTGATCGGCACGAATTGATCGGCGAAGGCACCCTCGGTAGAGAGCCGTTCCGACGCATCATGACAGATCCACGATTCGCCGACGTCATCAAGATCATCGAGACCCCGAAAGGCGACGATCCGGTCAAGACCGACCGGCGCATGCTCGGCCGTCTGCGTCAGATGTCCAGGCCCCATCAGGATCCTTCATAGAGTCTCTGGATGGCTGAGCCAAGTTACTTCTCACTGCTGTGGCCAGTGGTTATTTTCCGGGGCTCATACAACTGGAAACCGTAAAGGCTAGGAATGGCTGCCAATACATATACCGAAACCCGCTCCGAACTCGCTCCCGGACTGGAGCCTGCGGAGGCTGTCCACCGCAACCTGCCACCGCCGGCCCTGTATGAGGCGGCGATTCGGGCGGAGGAGGGCCAGATGGCCCGTGGGGGAGCGTTCTGCGCGATAACCACACCCCACACCGGCCGGTCACCCAAGGACAAGTTTGTCGTCCGGGAGCCGGGTACCGAGGCCGACGTCTGGTGGGGCAACGTCAACCAACCCCTTTCGCCGGAACATTGGGGGGTTCTCCGAGCCGATGTCGTCGCGTACTTGAAAAATCAGCCACTCTACGTACAAGATCTCTTCGCGGGGGCCGATCCCGATCGTCGGGTGGCCGTGCGGTTCATCACGACGAACGCGTGGCATGCGGCTTTCGTGCACAACATGTTCATCCGCCCTCAACCCACGGATCTCGCCGGCTTCGAGCCCGGGTTCACCGTGCTCCACGCTCCGGAACTGGAGACCGATCCCGATCGGCACGGGACGCGGAGCGGAACCGCAGTCGTCGTCAATTTCGCCGAACGGACGGTGATCATCGCCGGTACGCGCTACGCCGGCGAAATGAAGAAATCGATGTTCACGATCCTGAACTAT
>JAPULP010000312.1 GCA_027294815.1 Gemmatimonadota bacterium
GAGTGCTCGTACTCTTCGAGCTTCGCAATCGGCGTGTTCTTCAACTTCCCCATGGTAGCCGCAACCGTATAGAGATTCGGATCGAGCTTGAGAATCTCCGCGCGCGCTTCGCCAAGGCTGGCACTGATCTTTTCCGATCGGGGACGCGACTGTGAAATTTGATAAAGACGACCGATGAGACGGCGCAGTGCGTGTACGATGATGTGATCGCGCACGGAGAGCGACGACAGAATCCGTGCGCGGCGCTCTACTCCGCTGCGACGCTCCACGTCAACGGGCACGGACTTCTTACGCCGTTGGGCCAATCGCCGCTCGTCCACCAGCCGACGATCGCCCCCGGACCGCCTGTCGGCCAACTTTCGTCGATCACCCTTGCGACGTCGACGTGATGCCTCGGGGCTTTCCTCCATTCACACTCCACGGGGTTGGAGACGGGAGCCGGTCAGAGCACGCGCCTTGATGGGATTATGAACTGCGAAACCAAGCTTGGGAAGGGCCTGCGGATTGTTGCCCTTCAATCGGTGCGAGGGCGACGGACCGGACGCACCACGTTTCGATCCAGCACCACACCGGGTAAAGCACCCGTGCGGCGGCCTTCATCTAATGTGAACTCTCCATTAACAAGGACGTACTCGATACCTTCAGAAAAGAGACCCGGATCCATTATGGTCGCTCGGTCGCGAATCCGGTCCAAATCGAAAACCACGATGTCGGCCTTGTAGCTCTCCCTAATGTACCCGCGGTCCGGAAGTGCAACGATCTGCGCAGGCAACCCGGTTGATGACCGGATGGCGAACGGCAGAGTGATGGTTCCCGTTTCTTCAACGTAGTACGCGATCTTGCGCGTAAACGCACCGTAGTAGCGGGGGTGCTGACCGGGACGAGCGGACAGAGAGACACCGCCGTCAGTGGAGGTTGCGGTGTACTCTTGCTGCATGTAGTTCTCAACGTCGAATGCGTGTCCGGCAATCGGTCGGAACCTCACGCCCGAGCGCAAACGATCGGTGCCACTCAGGGCAAAATCGATCAGCATATCGACAGGTGTCTTATCGCGTTCGGACGCCACTTCAGAGAGCGTTCTTCCCACCAATGACGGATCCTGAGGGGACACCACGATGATGTGGCGATCTGCACCTCCCTGAAGATCCAGAATGTGTTCTATATCCTTCACGAGAATGTCGTGTGTCTCAGTCTCAGCGAGATTGCGCCGCAGATTCTCTTTGTAGTTCGCCAGCAACCCGGACCTGTTCCAGGCCGGATCGTCGAGTCCGCCGCTTCGGTCGGTGCCGGGCGGTGCGTACGCCCACTGTGGAATGACCGCGGTTGGGCCACCCCCGAACGTCTCATACGGATACTGATCGAGATAAACTTGCACGCCCTCCGCACGAGCGCGCTCGATGAGCAAGACGTCAACCGCCGAGTGCCCCCATGTGGTTGGCCCCTTTGCCTTGATGTGACTCCCGACGACCCGTATCCCGGCCTCACGTCCGATGCGGATCGTCTCCTTCATCCCATCGGTCCCGGTGAGTCGCCAACCATCGGTGAGGATGCTGGGGGTCTGCCATCTGGGCAGGGGAGATTGGCTGCGTTGATGCGCGTAGTAAAAGCCGTCGTATTCGGCGACGACGTGGGCGAGTTCGATGATCTCTTCCGTCGTGGAAAAACGCCCCGGCCGGTATTCCGGCCCCGCACCCATCCCCCACGCTCCCGCCTCCATGCTCTCCCGCACTAGTTCTTTCATGCGGGAAATCTCTTCGGCGGTCGCAGGTCGCTCGTAGTCCTGTCCCATCACCTCACCACGCACCCTGCCGTGGCCCACCATCGGAACGAAGTTCAAGGCGATTCCCCTGCTGCGGTACGCCTCTATCTCCGCCGTCATCGGCCACACCGGGTTGCGACCGTCGGGACCCCCAACCACCGTGGTGATTCCTTGGGTCACGAGATTCGGAGCCCGCCGCGTCTCCAGATTATCCGATACAAAGCCTCGGTCGGCGTGCGAGTGCATGTCGATGAAGCCCGGAACGATATAGAGACCCGAGGCATCGATTACGCGCCTGGCGGTGGCACCCGTCAGCTTGCCCAGAGCTACGATCTCATCGCCTCTTATCCCCACATCCGCCCGGAACTCAGGGCTTCCGGTCCCATCCAACACCCGCCCGTTGCGAATGAGTATGTCGAAGTCCTGAGCACGCAGATTTGAGGTCGACGTGAAGACGATGAGAAAAAGCAGAAATCGGTTCATGGCGATCACATCCATGTTTTGTCCCCCTCGTTTGAGGCCACCCACGATGCCGGCAGATCGCGGAGCAGAGCGTGGAACACCGATGGTGTGCGGCTGAGGATGGCCGTCGCTTCCTCTATATCAAACTGCACTGCACATCTCCCTATCTCATGCTCAACCTTCGCGTGCGCGCCGCTATGTCACAACGCATTCTTGAACGTATGCCTGAGCAGCCACCAACAAACCGCGAGCGCAAGGCCGATCCAAAGTACGCCCCACAAAACTGTCGGCACTCCTGTCAGATCGGCCAGCATGCTTGCATCCGACCGGATACCGGGCCGATCGATCACGTCGCTCTTGATGTCCCACACGGCGTATAGGCAACTAGTCAATCCCATCACTGTGAGGGTCATCGTTTGGATCTCGGAGGGCAAATACTTCGCAATGCCCAGGAGCGCCAATCCAAACAGGGCTCCAAAAGCCATGCCGAAGCCGCCGTCGATATACATGAGCGATACCGTGAACACCAACACAGCAAGCCCAACGAGTGTCACTAAATGCCATATCTTCTTCGCGCTCACGACGAGTAGCATCACCACACCCCACGACAAGCTTCCCAAATAACCGGCCGTTAACGTGACGAACCGGATGCCGCCGCCGCATTGACACACACCGCCCTGGTTAGAGGAAATCTGGATACCCTGGATCGATCCACCGGTGGCGACGGCTGCTATTCCGTGGCTCACTTCGTGGAGAAACACCACAAAAATCTTGAGGGGATAAATGATGCGCGTATCCCACAGGAACCATAGAGCGCCGAGGTAAGCGAGTAGACCGACAAGGAACCCCAACCGACGTCGAGTCAATACATCCATGCGTGGCTATCGCCTTACTTCGATGGTTCCCTCAACTGTCTCCGACCCCACGGTCAACTCGACCGTATAACTCCCAGGCCGCACCAACGGGGGACCGCGGCGGAATCCGCCACGGCCGCCACCCTGAGGCTCACCGGCCCTTGTCAGATCCCACACGGCCATATTGAAGCCCGCATCACCACTACCTTCCAAGTCGTTGATGATGTTTCCGGAGGCGTCCTTCACCAAGATTTGCACGACGCCCGGTGCACCGAGGTAGTACTGCACCGCGGCGCTGGGTCGCTGACCACCGCCGAAACCGCCACCCTGCGGCAGGTCCACCGGCTCGGGGTCGAACAGATGGACACGCTTAGCCATCACTTCTGGTGTCATCCGCTGTATCGGGCGTACGTCCATCGCATACATCCCACGGCCCTCCGTCGCCGCTACCATGATGTCGTCGCGCGGATGGATGACGAGATCGTGCACAAACGTGCTGGGCAAGTCGCTCGACAGTACCTGCCAGCTCTGTCCGCCGTTGATTGACACATACACGCTGATGTCCGTGCCGACGTACAGCACGTTCTCGTTCTTAGGATCCTCCCTGATGACGTTGACGGGACCCAAGGGGATGTTGTTGGTGATGCTACGCCACGTCGTCCCGTAGTTGGTGGATTTCCAAACGTATGCCGTGAAGTCGTCATCTCGTTTGCCGTTTTGCGTCATATAGACGGTTGCTTCGTCGTGCGCCGATGCAACGATCCGTGAGATGAATTTCTTCCTCGGAATCTCTCGCTCGATCTGTTCCCAATCCCCGCCACCGTCGTGGGTAATCCACACGTGTCCGTCATCGGTACCTACGTAAATGAGTCCGAATTTGAACGGCGATTCAGAGATCGACATGAGCGTTTGGAAGGGAATGTCGCCCAGCTCGTCGACATTGTTGTCGGTGA
>JAPULP010000313.1 GCA_027294815.1 Gemmatimonadota bacterium
TCGTACCCGTTGGCCACCGCAACGATCTTGGAGAAAACGGACAGCTCTCGCGGCTCGACGGTCTTGGGATACCCGCTCAGATCGTTCTTGAGGTGGTGCTCGTACGACGCAACCATCGCGCGATAGGGAATCTCTCCGTGACCGCGAAGTTCAAACAGGGTTAACACTCCCTGCCACGTATGGGTCTTGACCACCTCTTTCTGCTCGTCCGTGAGCGGCATCTCACTATTGAGCATTTCGATGGGTATCCGGCTCTTGCCGAAGTCATGCATCAAACCAGCCATACCAAGGTCGTACAGTTGGAGCTTGGTAAGGCCGATCCGCCGACCGATCGACACCGCAAAAATGCAGACGTTGACGGAATGGGTGAAAATCTGCTCATCGTATCCCCGGATCGTCGTCAGACCAACGAGCGAGACTTCGTTTCTCAAGACCTGATCAACGATACTTTGGACGGCGCGCTTGACGCGTTTCGCGCTCGCGGTTCGCCCCATCCGCACACCACCGATCAGCTCCTTGATTACAGAAACAGCTCGTTCGTATGCTCTCTTGGCCACCTCCTTCGCCTCTTCCGAATCCCCAAGCAACTCCTCGTGTTCCGGCGGAGGCTTGAGCAGTATGTTGGTGATGCCGCCTTCCGCCATCTTTTGCCACAAACCGGATAGATCGGGGACGGCGTCGCGGGCCGCGTTTGCCAGGAGCTGAGACAGAAAAATCTGCCATTCTTTACGCTGCACGCCTTGTTCGACTTCGACCGTTCCGACGCCGCACTTGCGTAGAGTCGTGAGTACGTGACTGAACGTCGCGTAATTGTCGAGGTTGAGTCGGAGACGAACGGAGTTGATGAAAATGAACTCGTGCGAAACCCGGAGTTCGAGCGCACCCTCGATGTCAAAGAGTTGTCTCCCGGTACTCGTGATCCCGTCGAGCGAACGCTGCACCTGCTCGTTCTCTACCGGGTACAGCTTGAGACTCCGTAGCGCACCGTAGAACGCGATGAGAAAACCGTGCCCCTGCTCGCGAATGATTCCCTCGGAGCTCTCCATGGATTGCGCCAGGGACGGCCGGACTTGCGGTGTTGGGACGTCGTCTTCGGTCATATCCGGATCTCTCGAATGGCGTTGCCGACCGCGTTTCTCACCATGCGATCTTTGACACCCGCAACCTTTTCGAGCGCGGCCTTGGCCTCGGGTGTGCCGATCTTACCCAAGGCCATCGCCGCACACGCCCGTGTCTCGGGATCGTCCTTGCGCCGGAACATGCCCCGGCCCTGCAACATTTCATAGAGCCTGGGGATGCCAGCATTCCCAACGAAGAGGCCGTATGCCTCAAAGAAGGGTTTTTTCTGCGCGAGATCAGCGCCGCGTAGGAACCCGCCGTTGATCGCCGCCTCAACCTTCGGAAAGATCCCTGGGTATTTGTGCTGCACGCAAAACTGCACCGCCGCCACGCGCACATCCCGATCCTCATCCTCCACCGCCGACTCCAGCTGTTTCATCGCGGTGGCCGAACCGATGGCACCGAGGGCATCCACGGCGCGGCGCCGCACTTCGACGTCGGCATGCTTCGTCAGCCTGCCGAACTCCGGCGCGAGGCGCTCCACTTTGAGCGTAGACACGATCTCCATCGTCTGCAGCAGCACCACAACGTCTCGCACCCTGAGCGCGGTCACCGCCTGCGCGGGGTGTGTCTGGACAATCCTCCGTGACACGACACGTAGGACTTCTCGAACACGGTCATTCGTCAATTTCGGCATCCAAGTCACGATCGTGTCCAACACTTGGGGACCCAGTTCTCTGAACAACTCCGATATTTCGTCCGGGGTGGGTTGGACGGCAGCGTCGTCGAGCGACTGGATCAACTGGCCCAGGGCCGTTGGATTCGAAATCTTCACAGGAATCATCGCGAGGGTCTTGCGGTGCTCGGCTGACAGTTCGTCAGCGCGCTCGTGCATTTCACGAAGCTGTTGCACGACGAGCGTCACCGAATGAAAGTCTCCAATCGCCAACAGATGCGGCACAAAGTCGTCGACGATTGATAGAATCTCTCCGCGGATGGTTGGATTGTCCTGCAGTTGGAAAACTTCGAACAAGATCTTCAGCACGTTGGTGCGAAGATTCTGCCGATATTCGCGATCGATCTCGCTCTGGAGGTATTTGATCTCGCCATCGTCGAGGAAATACAACGTGGAGTCGGCGTCGTCGATCTGGGCTATCCCGGGAGCGGCCTCCTCCGAAGGTCTCACTTCACTCTCGAGACGCTGTCGCGTTTCCTCCGGTGTGGGAACCGCACCACCACCCCCACTCACAAGGGTCTCCGGATTGATCCGAGGCACGTCGTCGTACCCCAACTCCACAAAACGATAGCGGAGGTGCTGAAAATCCTGTTCCCACAACAACGTTAGGAGATCGTCCGGATCGTCGGGCGCCAGCGCGCGGACGTCTTTGATGGTGTGCAGGAACGCAAGGATCTCCCGGTCCTCGATCGACGGTGACATCGTTAGCGACCGCACGCCGTCTTTGAACAGTGTCCAGGGAATGCTGTCCGACTTATCCTCCTGCTTCAGGACGACGTTGTCATCCCAGATCAGCGTCGTTTCCGAAACTTCGAATTGCAGCTCATCCAACCGCTGCCACACGAGCGTGAACGCCCCCCGCATGCTGTCGAGGACTTGGAGGTAGATCTCATTGTTGGGATTATAGAGCTGAACGGCGCTAGAGGCCTTCATGAGAATCCGCATGAGATTCTCGACCACCGTTCCGTCGTCGGCACCGCTGGGTTGGATGGGTTGTGTCACCGCCCGATCACCCTTCGCGCATGCGGGTCATCACTCCGCGGGGATAATGGCCTCGTTTGCCACCTCGGCCTCCCGGGAGATGAAGGGAACGATGGCCGGTGCGACCGCCGCGGGGGCGGGGCCGGCGACACAGCGCCAGGTCGCCAGGTCCTTGGCGTACCCCACACGTGGCAGCACCTGACCCGCCCCAAGGACGAACCCCCAAAGCAAGAGAATCTGCGACACCGCGTGAGCGACGGGCATTCTGTTCTTCCAAGAACAGGCGCTACCCCACCCCGCCGACACCAACACCATGGCGACCGCCGTCAAATAGAATCCGAGATCGAGCCCGCATGAGTGGTCATACGGCCACTGCAGCATGGCAACCGCAATCAGCACCCCGAGCGAAATCCTCCCCCAAGTACCAGCGCGAGCGTTCCCGCCGGGCTGAGCGAACGACGGAGCCGATGGTCGCCTCTGCGAGATCGGCATCGGAGCGGAGCCGGACGGTCGCATCTGCGAGATCGGCCTCGGAGCGGAACCCGACGGCCGCGGCTGCGAGATCGGCTTCGGAGCAGAGCCCGACGGTCGCGGCTGTTTGCCCGATTTCTCCTTCGAGCCCGGGTCGCTAAAAAACAGATCCTCGAGCAGGCCGTCGACGATGGCGGCGTCCTTTCGCTTGTCCCGGCCGGGACTCTTGCCTGCGCTCATCTCGGGAACCTCACGCAAAGACGGGGATTGGTGCACGTCCAATGTGGTGTCCCGGACGTGGTTACACCGTGAGTGGAGTCACAAGCCCGGATCGTTCCCTGAAACCATCCGAGGCATGGCCCCGTAATACATACTATGCCACACATAGTATACGTGACTGACGGGCTTTAACTGATTGAAAACCAAGGGCTTAGGTGATCCATGCCAATTGAACGCGAGCTGATGCGAGGTGCGGGGCCGGTAGCGGTCCTCCAACTCCTGGAGTACGGAGAGATGTACGGCTATCAGCTGGTCGAAGCGGTGTCGCGCAAGACCGACGGTGTGCTGGCCATGGGCCAATCCACCCTTTACCCCCTCCTCTACAACCTCGAAGCCAAGGGGCTCATCAGCGGAACCTGGAGGACCTCGGAGGCGGGCCGCAAGCGCAAGTACTACGCGCTCACAACAAAGGGGGCTGGCTATCTCGGGGAGCGGCGCAAAGACTGGCGCGAGCTGATTGGTGCGATGGAAGGCTTGGGTCTCATGGATCCGAAGGAGGGTTGAGACAATGACACAGCAACCCCGCGACTTCGAGCGCTTCCTTGCGGCGTCCGGACTCCCACCGCTCGTGCGGGATCGTATTCGCGCAGTGGCAGAACAAAGCGGGCTTCGCGGCCA
>JAPULP010000314.1 GCA_027294815.1 Gemmatimonadota bacterium
GATGTGACGCCCGGAGGTTGGGCTGCCGTTTCCAGCCACACCGCGACCGCCCAGACTTGTGCCCTCTTTTATGGCATTGCGCCGGTGACCGCCCCCGCGGTAAAAGAGGGCGAAGTGAAGTGCACTTCGTAGTTTTTCCCCGAAAAAAAAGGCCAATGCGCGCGTCCTTTCGATGACGTCGGCCGTGCCGTGCCCCCATACGTTGTGGTGGTTGACGAACTGGGAGGATCGCGGTGCAGCCGAACTTTGGAAGGCACGGGCTCACGATCATCGAAGTGATCGTTTCGATCACCATCTTGACGGTTGGCGCGTTGGCCCTGAGTTCCGCCGCCGCCGGGCTGATCCGATTGATCGGTGACGGAGCCCGATATAGCTCGGCCGCTACCCTTGGCCGGACGGTCCTCGAGTCGTTGTTGCCGATCGCGTGTGACGGGAGTGCGACCGGAGACACGGTCGCGGGCGCGTTCAACATCGAGTGGTCGGTTCGGCCGCGGGGGTCGGTTTCGGACGTCGTGGTGGTAGTGACGGCGCTGAGAACCAGACCGCGTCGAGATACTCTCTTGACTGCGCGCGTCTGCATCGAATGAAGTGCTCGGGATTCACCTTGGCCGAGTTGCTCGTGACCATCGTCCTATCCGGCACGGTTGCGACGGGCGCCGTGAGCGTGCTGATCGCCGGCCACCGCGTCTATCGTCGTCAGACGGTCCTCACGGACGCGCACGCCACAGAACGTGCGGCGACGAACATTCTCACATCTGAACTTCGCGGGCTCGATCCAGGCGCTCCATCCGGAGGGGACCTGTTGAGGGTGGCGACGGGTTCGGTCACGTATCGCGCGTTACGAAACCTGTACGTCGCTTGCGCGGCGCCGGATGCCTCCCGCTCCACCGTCTTGTTGCACGGTGACTATTGGGGCTCACGGCCACTCGATCCCCAGGTCGATTCGGTCCTCTTGTTTGCCGATGGTGATCCGACGAAACCGCAAGACGATCGTTGGCTGCACGCCGATCTGCGGCGGATCGAGAAAGGATACCGGTGTCCGGATGGCGGCGCAGCCGTACAGATCCACGTCACAGGACTCTCACGACGTGAGTTGGAGTTGGTCGGGGTTGGAGCGCCCGTGCGGGGTGCCGCGCTCTGGGAGATCAGGGGTTATCCGGACTCGCGGGGCCAGTGGTGGGTTGGGATGCGTCGTTACAGCAAGTCCACCAACAGGTGGCCTCCCATTCAACCGCTGCTCGGGCCGATCGCTCCGTATGGGCTCGTATTTCAATACTTCGACTCTGACGGCGTGCCAACGCGAGTGCCCCATCGAGTTGCTGCGATCGAGATCGACGTGAGGGTCGCCCGCGGACACGAATCGCCACCACCACCCCACGCGACCCTGACGGCGGGCAGAGGAGTGACGGCGCGCGTGGCGTTGCGGAACGCGTTGCGCCGAGAAAGCGCGCGCTGAACTTGGTCCATTTCGCAGGCGACCGCGGCGTCGCGCTCCCGACCGTGATCTTTGTCCTCACGATGCTCGGTGGTTTGTTGGCCGCCGCATTTTGGAGCGGCGTGCTCGACCATCGCTCCGGGCGGGCCGCCCTCGATTTGCAACAGCTTTGGGGTTGGCCGAGAGCGCGGTCACGGATCCGCTGGCAAACTGGAAAGCTGGGGGCTACACGGCGCTGCCCGTCGGGAGATCGGTTGCGGACACCCTCTGGCGGGACAGTCGCGCGGTCAAATCAGTGACTCGTGTCATGCGCCTTGGAGAGGGGCTCTTTCTCGTCGGAGCCACCGGCTTAGGGCGGTCGGGGGCGGTCGCCAGCGCGGGGGTGCTGGTCCGGCTCGAGCCTCGGGGCACCCCCGCGGCGATACCGTTGTTCGCCAACGGATCCGTGACGGTCGGGCCGCTTGCCGAGGTGACGTTCGACTCGCCCGATGCGGGATGGGGGTGCACGTCACTGCGCGGAAGGGACCCCGATACCAGATTCGGCGTTGGCATGAGCGACCCGTCCGAGCCGGAAGACTTCGCCAGTTGGGTCGGGAGGGCCACGAAGCAGGTTGCTCCGGGCCGGTACGTCGACATAGGGCCTGCTCTCCAGGCCGGCGTCTGCCACAGCGCCGACGTTCGGAATTGGGGTGATCCGGCCCCAGAAACCCCGTGCGGGAGCTACCGCCCGATAGTGTACGTCGACGGTGACTTGACACTGATTGGGGGCTTGGGCCAGGGGGTGCTCCTCGTCGGAGGCGATCTCGACATCCGGGGTGGGTTCTCGTTTGCGGGGCTGATTCTGGTAGGTGGGTCTCTTCGCACCGGCTCCGGGGCCGCGCGAATCCGGGGGGTGGTGCAGGCAGGCCTGACGGGCGGGGGCAGCGTTCGACTGGGGGGCCGCGCCCATGTGGCATATTCGCAGTGCGCCGTGGACTTGGCGCTGTTGGCGTCCGGGCGGCCCGTTCCGATCGGCTCACGAGGCTGGTTTTACGGATATGAGTGACGTAAGTCACTGTCCATGAGGCACTTGTGGCTGTGGTTTAAAGTAGGTTGGAGCTTGACAAAGAATAGGGGTCCTAATACTGTAGGAGCCCCGTACCGCCAGTTATCTCCTTACGCTGTGGGAACATATGGGACTTTTCGGGCTTGGAGGGCGGAAATCGACAGTAGGGCTGGATATCGGTAGCGGGCTCATCAAGGTCGTGGTGGTGGATCACGGCGGCGGTGAGCCTGAGCTAACTCGTGTTGCCATGACCCCGGTGTTGGCGGATGCCATCGTCGAAGGCGAGGTGATGGATCCGGCGGTGGTGTCCGAAGCGATCAGGGGGCTGTTCATCGGCATCAAGCAGAAGCGTGTCGTTGTTGCCGTCGGTGGCCGTGATGTGATCGTGAAAAAAATCCAAGTCGACCGCATGAAGGAAAGCGACGCAGCTGAGGTCGTGCGCTGGGAGGCACAGCAACACGTGCCCTTTGATATCGAAGGAGTGGAACTGGACTTTCAGGTGCTCGATCCGGACGGCGACGGACTGCAGATGGAGGTATTGCTCGTGGCGGCAAAGCGCGAGCTGGTCGAGACGAAGGTGACGCTGCTGGCGGACGCCGGCCTGCAACCCGAAAAGGTCGATGTCGATGCATTCGCTCTGCACAATGCGTTCGAGTTGAGTTACCCGGAGGCCATGCGGGGTGTGGCGGCGTTGGCGAACATCGGCCACGAGGTGACCAACGTCAACATCCTGCAAAACGGCGTCCCGTTGCTCACTCGGGACTTGAGCGTGGGCACGCGGAAGTTCCGGGAGGACTTGCAGCGGGATTTGGGCATGTCGTCCGAAGACGCGGATCAGATTCTGTCGGCCGGGGAGCCGCGCCCCGAGCTAGCGCAGTACGTCACCAGTCGTGGCGACGAGATTGCCGTAGGTGTGGAGCGTGCGACGGCCTTTTTGCAGGCGGCGTCGCGCGAAGCATCCGGCATTCAGCACATGTACATTTCCGGTGGCGGTGCGAGAATATACGGAATGGCCGATGCGCTCAGCAGCCGGTTGGGTATCCCTGTCGAAGTCGCCAATCCGCTGCAGCGGTTGCGGGTGCGAGACGGCGTGTTCGACACCATGGAAGTGGACCAAGTGGCCCCGCTACTCATGCAGAGTGTCGGGTTGGCTCTGCGGACGTGAGTCGAGAGGCATAGTGGCATGAGAATTTCGATCAACCTCCTTCCGGGCGCCAAGAAGAAAGCCGGTGGTGCGGGCCTCGGGATGCCCGACTTCGCGGCGCTAGGGGCGCAAATCAAAGACCCGCTGCTCATCAGCGCCGTGCTCGCGTGGGTGGTGGGTATCAGCGTTGTGGGATGGGTCTGGTATATCCAAACGAGCGCGCTCGGCGAGTTGCGACCGGTCTTGCTCGACACGCAAAACGAATCGCGTCGATTCGGGCAAATGATCGTGCAGAAGGATCGTCAGACGGCATTGCGCGACTCCCTCGTGTCGGAACTGAACGCCATACGCGGGATAGACGGCGATCGATTCGTCTGGCCGCATATTATGGAAGAGGTGACCAGGGCGCTGCCAGAGTTCACCTGGATGGTGGGGTTGGATGCCGTCACCGTGCAGGATCAAATCCTTGACGACGGGACCGTTGTCGCCGCGCCGATTCAGTTTACGATCGATGGGCGCGCGTCCAACATCCAGTCCTTCACGCGGTTCATGACCAGACTCCAGGATTCTCCCTGGTTCACCAACGTGAGTACGACCGGTACGAACACGGTCATCGAGTCCGATCGGACGGTCAGGGCTTTCGAGATTACAGGAACGTATCTCGTGGCGGACTCCGCGTTCATACGCACGCGGCCGGTCACCGAGATGTTCGTGGAGGGAGGCTGACATGGCGATGTCAAAAAAAGAGAGGACACAGTTCCTCGGACTATTGATCGCCGTGGGGATTGGCGCGCCGGTGGGCTTTTGGTGGTACTGGAGGAATCCGAAAGCGGAGGAGGTGCAGCAGATCCGGTTTGAGATCGACTCGCTCCAGGCTCGGATCGACACCGCGAAGGCGGATCTCAGGGAAAACACGATCGAACAGCTGCGGGCCTCGGTTGAGCAGTTTGAAGGGGCGCTCGGCGTAATGCGGGAACTCGTTCCCGCCCAAGGCGAGATGGTCAGCCTGATTGACAGTGTTGCGAGCCGGGCCCAGCGGCGCGGCGTCGAGTTGATCAGCATCAACCAGTTGCCCCCGGAACTCGTGCCACCGTTTCAGGTGATTCGGAACCAAGTCACGGTCTTGGGTCCGTACGACGAGGTCGGCGAGTTTCTGTCCGACATAGCGTCGCTGCGCCGGATCATGGTTCCCTATGGAGTGTCGCTTCAAGTGGCGGGGGACAACGAACTCCAGGGTATCTTGGTGGAGGAAGGACGGACGTATCTCCGGGCTACGTTCACTATCAGAACTTTCGTGAAGGCTGCATCCGATGCCATCGGTGAGACTATTGGTGGAACGTCCTAACGCGTTTGGATTGGCGGGCGTGTTGGCCCTGCTGGTAGCGTGCGGAGGCGGCGAAGTCCCGCCACCGCAGGTTGGAGGCGCATCCAATCCGTCGGCGCTTGGTGCCGATTCTACGCAAGACGCAATGGCCGCCACCGATCCGATCGAACTGTCGAGAGAGGTGTTCACGTATCGTGCGGCAGCGCGAGACCCGTTCCGCTCTCTCGTGGAGAGCGGTCTCGAGCTGCGGCCGTTTATCGAAGATCTCCGTCTAATGTCGGTCATCTACGATGCGCGGTATCCCGGGAGAAGTGTGGCCGTGCTCCGGGACACGACCGAGGGAACACGCTACCAGGTGCGCGCCGACGATGAGTTTGGTCGGCTCCGGGTGGCGGAGGTCCGGGAATACTCAGTGGTGCTCACAATCGAAGAATTTGGCGTACCGCGGCGGGTAGAGATAACGCTCCGGCGTCGCCAGGGGGGTGGTAATTCATGAAGCGCTCTTGGGTTATGGCTGCAATTGGAATGGCGATGGCGGCAACGCCGCTCGCGGCGAACGGTCCGGGTGACGTCACAGCGATCAGCGTCCTGCCGAGCCCGGGTAGCGCCATAGTGGTTGTGGACGTTACGGGGGCCGTCAATGTCAGGGATTTCGTTTTGGAGCACCCTGCGCGGCTCGTTATTGACGTCGAGGGCGCCCGTCTCATGGTGCCGGGAGTGGTGTACGACGGGACCAACCGCGGCGGGATCGTACACATTAGGTACTCCCAATTCCGGCCCGACGTGGTGCGTATCGTGCTGGAGTTGGAGTCGCTGCGTGGCTATCAACTCGAGTACGTCGACAACTCGATCCGTATTGCCTTCAGCACCGATCGACAATTCACCGCTTGGTCCTCGGGAACGCTTCCGTCCACCGTCGTGGAGACGCCGGCTGTCATGCCCGCCACGGCACCGATCCTCGACCTGCCAGCGTTCCAGCAGTCCCAACAGGACCGGATTACGGTCACATGGGACTCGGCGAGCATGGCCGACGTCATGGCCGGTTTCGCGGAGTTCAGTGGTCGATCGATTCTGCTGGGCCGCAACGTCACTGCGACCGTTTGGGCGGAGATCAAAGACCAGCCGTGGGACATTGCGCTCAGGGAGCTGCTCGACGTCAACGGTTTTATCGCACAGGAGGATGCGGGAACCGGAATCATTCGGATCGTCAATCCTTCCGAGCTGGCGGCCCGCGACTCGCTGCAACAGAGACAGACCGTGGTCATGGCCGTGAACTTCAAGCGCGCTGCGGGGATTGCAAATGTGATGACGCAATCCCTGGGCGGGCGCGGCACGGTTGTGGCAGACACCCTGACGAATCAGCTCATCATCACCGACATCGCGAGCCGCATCGAAGAAGACACGATGCTGGTCAGGCTACTGGATATCCCCACGCCGCAGGTGTCGATTCAGGCAAAGTTGATTTTCGTCGATCGGACCGACATCGAACAACTGGGCGTCCGGTACGACCTTGGTAACAACGACCAGTTCTTCAATCGATTGGTGCAGCGGGGAGATCCCAGCACGCTCATAGGGGTGGACACGAACTGCGACGGTATCAACGATGAGTTGTTCGAGGACGAAACGTTCTGCGAGTACGTTAACATCTTTGATCTCGGCGGTAATTCTCTGTCGGCGATCGGGAACGC
>JAPULP010000315.1 GCA_027294815.1 Gemmatimonadota bacterium
GAGCGCGGTGACCCCCCGTGCGGTGAGCGTGTAATACCGTTTCGCCTTGCCACCCCGCTCCGCCGTGGGCTCGCCCAGCCGGGATTTCAATAACCCCTTCGTGGTGAGTCGATCCAGCGTCACGTACACCGAGCCGCGCGACACTTTCCTCCCGGTGCGCGACGCGATCTCGTGGAGGATCGTAACGGCGTACGCGTCCCCTCCCAGCCGGGCGGCCGCGGCGAGCACGAGGAATTCAAACTCAGAAAGGAACGTTTGCATTATGTCAATGATGTAAGCAATATCGCGATGAGTCAACCCCAGTCCCGGCACGCCGCTCGACGGGGGTTTGGCAGCGGGAGGTGGCGGGCGCCCGGGATGTCGGCTACAATCTCCAACGGCCCAGGGCCGCCAGACGGTCCCGCGACCCGTAGCGGAGGTACCGGGTGATCCAGGAAATGGGAAGCCCATCCAATACATCACCGACAAACGGCAGAGATCACGATGCGTAACAGAACTCTTTTTTCCAAGCTCGCGCTCCTATGCGTTCTTCCGGCGTTCATATCGTGCGCCCAGGAGTCCGAGACGGCATTGATCAAACGTGCGAGGGGCATCCACGACCGCGTCATCACGCTGGATACTCACGACGATATCAGCCCGCGCAATTTCACCGCCGAGAGAAATTATACGATGGACCTTGGTAACCAGGTCAACCTTCCCAAGATGGAGGCAGGTGGTCTGGACGTATCCTGGATGGCTGTGTATGTCGGCCAAGGGGAATTGAACGAGGCCGGTTATGCACGCGCCCACCAGGCGGCCTTAGATAAGTTCGACGCCATTCATAGGCTTGCCGAGGAGATCGCGCCCGATCGAATAGAGATCGCATACAGCTCTGATGACGTTCGCCGGATCGTGGCCAGCGGCAAGAAGGTAGCGATGATCGGCATCGAGAACGCCTACCAGGTTGGTTTGGACCTCGACAACATCAAAAAATTTCACGGCCTGGGCGGTCGCTATATGTCTCTGGCTCACAACGGCCATAGCCAGTTCTCCGATTCGAACACCGGAGAGCGGGACGGCGTTTGGTTGCACAACGGTCTGAGCGAACTCGGCAAACAAGCGGTTGCAGAGATGAATAAGTGGGGCATCATGATCGATATCTCTCATCCGTCGAAGGAAGCCATTATGCAGATGTTCGAATTGTCCCAGGCGCCCGTCATGGCGTCTCACTCGGCTGCACGTGCCCTCAATGATGTGAGCCGTAATCTCGACGACGAACAATTAATGGCGTTGAAGGAGAACGGTGGTGTCATACAGACCGTCGCATTCAGGAGCTACGTCAATGCAGAGAAGAACACCAAGAACAGAGACGCGACGAGGGCGGTCAACGAGAGCCTTGCTGAAGAGATGGGTTTCGAGTTGTTGGATCGACGGGGGGTAAGGGCGCTGAACGATGAGGAGCGAGCTGAATACGATGCTCAGATGGATCACCTGCGCGAAATGGGTGCGTCCAGAATAGCGTCCGAGGTCACTGCGGTGGCCCCGCCGGTGGACGTAGCCGATTTTGTCGATCACATCGAGTACCTGGTGAACCTCATCGGTCTCGAGCATGTTGGCATCAGCTCGGATTTTGACGGTGGTGGCGGTGTGGAGGGTTGGAATGATGCGTCTGAGACGTTCAACGTGACATTGGAACTGGTGAGAAGAGGATATACAGAGGAGGAAGTCGGCAAGCTCTGGAGCGGGAACTTGCTCAGGGTCCTAGATGAAGTGCAGCGCGTTGCGCAGGAGATTCAAGCCCGCTAATTCCCGAAAGGCTTCGTCTCGATCTGCTCCGCCGCCACTCGCGCGGCTTCTGCGACACTCTCCGTTTCACTGGAAGCCGTTTCGCGTAGAACGTCCGCAGTGTCTGCCGTTCCGACGGTTCCCAGGGCTTCGCAAATCGCCACCCGGACCCGCTCGCTGTGGTGTGCGGGTCGCTTCTGGAACAGGCCCGAGATTCTCTTCTTGCCTTTCTGATGGAGAGCGTGCAGCAACATCTGCTCGGCGCTGGACCCGTCATCAAAGGACGTATCGGCCACGCCGGTGAGGGACCGGCAAACCTCTACCAACACATCGTCGTGTTCCCGCTCCGCATCCCCGGTACCTTCGGGTCGCAGGGCCGCGGTATAGAACGCCAGGACCTTGAAGTTGCGGCTGTGGACGCTCCCGAGGTACATAACCGCCGTGCGACGTATCGCCAGGTCCGGGTCGGCCAAGGCAGCGATCAGACTGTCTTCCGACGCTGATCCGAGAAGCTCGAATACTCTCGTGAGGGCTGCTTGACGGACGTCGTCGTTCTCGTGCAGAAGAAACGGCTTGATCGAATCGGCCAGAGCCGGATCGGTCTGGTCTTCGAGGGCGGCCAGGATGTGATGGATCGCCGTCCATTCAGGCTCGACGGTCGCGAGATCCGCGAGAAAGGGCTCGAGAGCGGGGGGCCCGATCAGCCTCATGGCATCGAAGGCACTGGCTCGGATCGGAAGACTTGCCGTGGCGGCGTAAATCTCCTGCAACCCCGCGACAGCTGCTGCACCCCCGAGCGACAGCAACATTACCACGGCGTCGCGAACGGGTTTTTCGAGCTTCTCGTCGTTCAGGGCTCCCAGGAGGCGTCGAACGTTTTCTTCGGCGGTCAGCAAGCGGTGAAACGACTCGACGAGTTCGTGGACCGTGTCGGCAGCTCCACTCTCGTGGCGTCCCGAACCCAGGGCATCGAGCATTGCCACCACTTCCCGATAGCCGCCCCGGCGCAGTAGCTCGGGGAAGGCCACCCGCGCGACACCCGCGAGCCGCATCTCGAATCTGCCGGCGGGGAATTGGCCGAAGCCCCTGAGGTAGTCGTGACGGTTGGTAAGGAAATCCTGGAACACCAATCGCCGCTCGAGGATCGCTTGCAGGCTCTCCGGGAGCTCCTCGCGGCTGAGTACCTCCATCCTGACCACCGTCTCGAGCACCTCGCCATCGACCGCCACTTGCGCCAGGCCGAGCTTATCCAGAATGCCCCGGATGATGAATCGGCTTCGACTCACGAGTTCCTGAGACTCGCTCGCCTTCGTCTCACCCAACTGCTGCAGGCCGTCGATCATTTGCCAAATCGTGGAGACCAGAAACTCGAGGGGGACCTGAGCGATGATCTCATGCTCGATCTGTGCCTCTTCCAGAACGGCAACGTTCTTGGCGAGGAGGTCGCAGTTCAGCAGCAAGTCGGCGAAGAGTTGCGGCGTCTGCAACGGGCGGATCACCTCATCGATGATTTGGATCTTTGTCTTCTGGATCTGCTCTGCAGACGTGTGCTTGTACTGGGGCAGCAGGCCGAGATCTCTCCCCAGCCGGCTCAGGGCGCGTTCCACGCGCCAGGGGAGCTGGCGTTCCCGTCCCAAGACGTCCGCGTCGAAGAGCGTCGAGACGTGGAGGATGTTTTTGTCCAGAAGCGCCTGGCTCACCCGATCGCGCTCTCCGTCGCCCTGCCCTGTTGTGGGAGGCTCGCTCATCAGTCCCAAGAAGGCGTCGAACTCTTCGGCTGTGATCCCGGCTCTGAGAGAGAAGCTCAGGAGATGCCGTCTGTCGAAGAACTCCAAGAGTTCCGGGATGAACATCTCCGCAATTTTGTCAATCAGGATGCTCTCGAGCACGAGGTGGCCCGTGCCGTACCCGTCGATCAGGACCGAACGGCGTTCGCCCTCATTACCGACTAAGTACGTGAGCCCGGATCGATCCTCCAAGACGCGGATGAACTCCTCGTAGAGTTCGAGCCGGGCTTCCTGCGATTGCGGATGTTCCGGGGCGTAACCCCCGGTCCGGAGCATCGCCTTGGCCAAATCGAGCGTGAATTCTGCGAGAGCGCCCGTTCCCTGGGCGGGGGCGGGGGCGGGGGCTGGGGCGGGGGCGCGCGTTTCCGTCACTGGATCCGGCGATGACAGTGGACTTGTATCCTCGGATGGCATATCCGTTTACGCCGTGGCTGGTGGAGTTGGTTGTCGACCTACGATAACAAAATCCGCACCGGCGGCCAAACTCGCTCTTGTTCGGGCTGTCGGGGCTAGCCTCTTGTGGACCCCGAGCCCGTCGTTATCGAGAAGATGTCCTTGAAGGCCGTCATGAAACGGCCCATCTCCTGCTCGGTACCGATCGACACGCGCAGATGCTCGAGCATCGGTGGGAACGGCCGCCCCACCGCCACGCCTCTCTTGCGGAACTCGGCCCCGACCTCTACCACGTGACGGCCGGTGTGCATCATGAAGAAGTTGGTTTCTGATGGAATGCAACTGAATCCCAAGCTTTCGAGCTCCCTCGTTGTTTTCTTTCGCAACTGGAGCGTAACTCTCCGAACACGTTCTTGCGCCGCGGTATCCTCGAGTGCCGCGACGGCGCCCCACTTGACGAGCGCGTTCACGCTTCCCGTGCTGTAGGGACTCATTAGCTGAATCATTTCCGGACTCGCGATCGCGAAACCGAGACGCATCGCCGCCATGCCAAAAAGTTTCGAGAACGTACGTGCAACGATGACCGGGCGTCCCTCGAGCACGTGGGGAATGGACGTGGCGTATTCGGGGTCTTCCACGAAGTGGTGATAGGCCTCGTCGATGAGCACCGGCACGTCTTCGGGGATCCCGTCGAGGAGCTGCCGGACCTCGCGCTTCGAGACGGTCCGACCCGTGGGGTTGTTCGGGTTACACAGATAGACGAAGCCGACTTCCCGGTAGTGCTTTTTTGTCGCGTCGATGAGCGACGGTATGTGCTGCCGGTAATCGTCTAATAAAGGCAGCTTGATCGCGTCCGCGTCGATGCCGCTTGCGTGGCGGTACACCGAGCTGTACGACGGCTCGACGCCGACGACCTTCTTGCCGTGCTCCAGAAACGTCAGCCCCACCACCTCCAGGATCTCTCCGGACCCGGCGCCGAGCAGGATGTTCTCCTCGTTCACGCCGTGGTGCTCGGCGATCGCCGAGGTGACGCCGCCATCGGGGTAGCCGTATCGCATCGAGTACTTGAACGCCTTCGTCATGGCCTCGAGCACCGACTCGGACGGGCCGTACGGATTCTCGTTGAAGTGGAGCTTGGCGAGCGCGTCGTACTCGTCCGCCTCGTCTTGGAGGAGCGACCCTCCGGGTAGCGGCCTCGATCTCTCCGCCCACAGGGGGGTTGGCTTGAGACCAAGTAAGCCCAGTGTCGCTGCCGCACCACCCACGAATCCCCGACGGGAAACCCTCTGCTCCACGGACATGGCTACCTCCGGTTGTACAAGCGGCGAACCCCTTAAGACTGGTCGCGTCGCGACCGCACAAGTTAGAGAATACGACTTTCGGGGCGGCGTGGCCAGAAGGAGGCGGGAACTTGCTCAGGGCTTGGACGAAGTGCGGCGCGTTGCACAGCGGATGGCTACGCGTGACCTAACTCGGACGTGGCCGCATCGATGTCGAACGCCAGGCAACGCGGCGTGGGCAGGCCGTCCGTCTCGAGTGTCCACGTTGCTCCCGCATCTTGAGAGCAGTACACGTAGCCGTCCGCTGTGGCGAACGA
>JAPULP010000316.1 GCA_027294815.1 Gemmatimonadota bacterium
TATGCGCCAGGCTCCAGACGACCCAGGCGGTCCAACCGCGTAACTCGATCCAGCCAAAGTCGGCGACCGCCGCTGACCGACCAATAGTCGCCAGCTGTCCACGATTACGGTAGCGAAACCGCATCGCGTGGCTGTCGCCGCCCGCCCGAGAGCGGATAACCCGTGCAACGAAGGCCCCTTGCTGCTTGGCAACCGGTGCTAGACCCGGCAACGGTTCGCCGCTCTCCGAAAGCACACACGCGGCGTCACCAATTACAAATACGTTGGGGTCCCCGGGAAGCGAAAGATCGGGTGTGACCCTGACCCGGCCACCATCATCCGTCTCCGCCCCCAACCAGCGGCCGACGGGCCGCGCCTTGACGCCCGCACACCAGATGACGGTTTCCGACTGGATCGTTTGTCCGGCGGCAATCACGCCGCCAGCGCGCACCTCTTGAACCAGGGTGTTGCACCGCACCTCCACGCCCAGCCGTTCGAGCGTGCGGTGCGCATATGCGGCCAGCGTCCGCGGAAAGCCGGGAAGCACGGTGGGCGCGGCCTCGAGAAGGATAATACGGGCTGAGCGTGGATCGATGGCCCGGAAGTCACCGGACAGAGCACGTCTCGCCAACTCGGCGATCGCGCCGGCCATCTCGACGCCGGTTGGACCCGCGCCGACCAAAACGAAAGTCATCAACCGCCCACGATCAGCGTCGGTCTCCGCGATCTCCGCTTGCTCAAACGCCTTCAGAATCTTGCTGCGTGTCGCGGTGGCATCCTCAATGTTCTTGAGGCCGGGGGCGAACTGGCGCCATTCGTCGTGGCCGAAGTAGCTCGGTTGCGACCCCGTCGCGATAACAAGGTAGTCGTAACCGAGCGTGCGCCCGTGCGTAATCACCTCGCGGGCGCTGGTGTCGACGCCTTCCACCTCGGCCATTAGAACCTGCACGTTGTTATGGTTGCGCAGGACGTTTCGCACCGGCACCGCGATGTCGGCTGGGGAAAGGCCCGCCGTGGCCACTTGGTAAAGCAGCGGTTGAAACAAATGGTGATTGCGGCGGTCGATGATCGTGACGTCGACCGGCGCGTTTTTCAGGTTTCGCGCTGTTTCGAGCCCGGCGAAGCCGGCCCCGACGATGATCACGCGGGGACGGTCACGGACGTCGTGTTGACCATGGATTTGTTTCCAACCAAATTTCATGAACTAATCAGACTCCCGCGGACAACAGCGGATCAGACCGGAATCGTCGCAGTCTCCATAGGTGGCGGGGCAGTGTGTCAACGAAGAATGCGCTGGTGCACAGGGCTATTTCGTCGGCGGGGTGTTTTCCGTGTCGCGTTCGACACCCAGCGTATGCAATGCCTGAACAACGCGGTCGAATATTTCCGGGCGGTGAACTGCCATCCCGGCCTCCTCCTCTGCCACCTCCAGCTGACGGGCGTCGTATTCCCAGCGGCGCAGAATCTCGATTTTCTGATCGCGGGTAAGCTCGTCGTTGGCAACGACTTCCTTCGGTTCCTTGAAAACCATCGTGGGATCCAGCATCGCCTTTTTCACATCTATCATCATCGGCAACCTCCCTTCCCATGGGTGGGGCCGCTGCCCGCTTCCGAGTTTGCTCACCCGGACCACTCACTCACCAAATGCCAATTGCCCGTTTGAAATTTTAGCATATCCAATGTGAAACGAATAAAGGCGCGTTCGCGTTATGCTTCGATCTTTAGGAGCGAGAACCGATGGTATCCAAACGTGCAACTGTATTCGGAGGATCAGGATTCCTCGGTTGTCAAATCGTGAAGTACCTGGCCGCCGAGGGGGCCAACGTTCGCGTGGCGGTGCGTCACCCCGAGCACGCATCCTTCCTGTCCAGAAACGCAGGATAACGTTCAACGCGGTCCACGGACAGGGAACCCTGCATGTAGCCCGGCAAGCGGGACAAGCAGGGACCGAGCGGCTGATCCATATCTCGGGGGACACTGGAAGATCATCTCGGTATCGGCCCAGTCTCTGTAGAAGAGATCTTGCCCACCTACATCAACGCAAGTCTCAGAAGTTCCGTATGTTGAATCCAAGAAATCCCCGCCCACCCTACGGTTGGTGGGCATCCTCCTCACACTCTAGATAAGCATTTTGCTTATTCCAGATGTGCGCCTGTCCGCATTCGGGGCAAAGAACCCACCTGTTGGACAATTGGCTGGTTTCGAAGGTGATCTTGTCGAAACTCATACCAGTGTAAATCGGTTTTCCCGTGTTGGGGCAAGCGATCATCGCGCGAGCCATCGATGCCTCCAGTTCACTCCTCAAGACCGCGCGTAAAGAATAATCGAGATAGCTGTGACATCTTGGGTCACCTCAGGCATCGGCTTCGGCCTCTCTGATCGCCGCTTCGCGTTGAGCGGCCAGCGCCGGCGGTAAGCTGGCGAAGAGATGGTCGAACATGGCCTCCACGGGCTCGGGCGGGATGGCCAGATATTCCTGGGCTGCCGCGTCGACCTCGGCGGTGCACCCGCCGATCAGCTCCTC
>JAPULP010000317.1 GCA_027294815.1 Gemmatimonadota bacterium
GCGGCGGCGTCACGAAGGTACGGACGGCGGTCCGTGTGACCGTGACCGGACGCATCGCGCAAGTCGAAGTGGAGGAGTGGTTCCGAAACGACGGTGGGATATTGGGAGAGGGTGACTATGTGTACCCGCTTCCGGGCGAGGCCGTGTTCAGCAATTTCTCCCTCTTCCAGGGAGATCAGGAGCTGCGCGGCGAGACCATGAACGCCGACGACGCGCGGGCGATCTACGAAGAGATCGTGCGGAAAAAACGCGACCCCGCGCTGATCGAGCTGGTGGGCCACGGGATGATCCGCGCGCGCGTTTTCCCGATCAATCCCGGGGACACGCGGAAGATCACCCTGCGTTACACGCAGGTGATGAACCGCGCCGGTGACGCGTTGCAGTTTCGCTACGCTGCGGGATCGCGACGGTCGGCGAGGCCTGTGCCATTGCAGGACGGCGTGCCGGTTCGCCGCGCAACCGACTCGGCTCCCCTTTCCTTTCTAATGACCGTAGAAGACGGAGACGCATTTCGCGATCCGTTCTCGCCCACACACCGTGTTCGTGTCGATCGAGAGGACGGTACACTGCGAGTCAGGCCCGAGAGCGACCTCACCGGCAACTTCGCACTCTTTCTTCCGTTGGAACGGGGCCTTGTCGGTATGACCGTCGTAACGCACAAGCCCTCCAGCGAACCGGGATACTTCATGTTGACGCTGTCTCCCGGAAACCCGGATGGCGGGATCGAGCCACGCGATGTCACCGTCGTGGTCGATGTGTCCGGATCGATGTCCGGCGAAAAGTTGGAGCAAGGCAAAGCGGCAATGCGGCAACTCCTCGGTACGCTCGATGAACGGGATCGTTTCCGGCTGATTGCATTCAGCAACACGGTTCGGACTCAGAGTGAGGGATGGATGCGGGCCTCGCGTCGCAACATCCGAGAGGCGCGGCGCTGGGTGGACGGACTGCGAGCCAACGGTGGCACCAACATCGCCGGCGCGCTCGAAGAGGCATTCCATCTCACGAGCCCGGCTAGGCGACTCCCAATCGTGCTGTTCTTGACTGACGGCATCGCCTCGGTCGGAGAGCAAAATCCCGAGCGGATTGCACAGCAGGCCGAGTCGGCACGGGGTCGTGCACGGGTGTTCGCGTTCGGTGTGGGATATGACGTCAACACGTATCTGCTGGACCGGCTCTCAGCCGCCGGCCGCGGTGCGACCGAATACGTCGAACCCGCGGAGGACGTAGAACAGGCGGTCGGCTTGTTGACAGCAAAGATCCAGCACCCGGTCCTAACCGACCTGGAATTGGGTGATGCACCAGTGGAACTGACAGAGATCCATCCCATTCAGCTTCCCGACCTTTTCTCAGGCGAAGAGCTGATCGTCTTTGGTCGCTACGAGGCCGTGGGCCGCGATCGCAACGGTGCGCTCTCGATGCGCGGACAGCGCTCCGGACGCACGGAACGTTTCTCCACAGACGTCACGTTCCCGTCCCACGAGCTGGGTAACGATTTCATTCCGCGTCTGTGGGCATCGCGAAAGCTTGGACATCTGGCCCGACAGATTCGCATCGAGGGCCACAGCGCCCACCTCGAGCAGGAGATTCGTGAGACTGCGTTGCGGTATGGCCTGTTGAGCGAGTACACGTCGTACCTAGTGCTCGAACCCGGGATGGTGGCGTTTCAAGACGCCCGCCTCCAGCAACCGCGCGATCGAGTAATGGCTATCCCTGTGGCCCAACGCGCGTCAGGAGCGGCGTCTGCTGTCGGCGGAGCCGTTGGACGCCAAGCCGTGCAGGAGGCCAAAAAGAATCGTGCGCGTCGCGAGATCGCGCTCGAAGCAGATCTCAACGAGATGGAGGACCGGGCCGACTCTTTGAACTTCGACGAGAACGTCAAAGTGACGGCTGGGCGGATGTTCGTACTACGGGACAGCGTGTGG
The DNA here is from genome assembly GCA_027294815.1 of Gemmatimonadota bacterium. Taxonomy (GTDB): domain Bacteria; phylum Gemmatimonadota; class Gemmatimonadetes; order Gemmatimonadales; family GWC2-71-9; genus B3T1B10. Next base: position 1,923 of record JAPULP010000317.1, read on the forward strand.
ACCGATGTCGCGCACCGCGATTCGTTGCCGGTCGTCGAGATCGAGTTGTACAGCTCTACATATTTCGAGTTGCTGCGCGCATTGCCAGAGCTAGAACGGTGGTTCAAAGCATTCGACAGCGTGCTGGTCGCAGGCACGAAGACGAGCATCAAGACGGTGTCGAGCGGCGCGCCCGCGGTAGAAGGCCGAGCACTCGAACGGCTGGTGCGTGAGTTCAGAGGGCGCTAGACTAGCTTCGTGGCTGTCGATTGGGCTGACGTGTATCGTCACACGTATCAAGACCTGGTTCGCTTCCTGCACCGCATGGTGTGGGACGCGGACCGGGCACACGACCTGGCACAGGATGCTTTTGTCCGCGCGCTGGGCCGATCGCCCGACAATCCTCGGGCCTGGCTGTTCCGCGTGGCATCCAACCTCGCCACCGACGAGGCGCGCACGGCGATACGGCGGCGCAAACACCTGGTGTTGATCAAGGGAGAGTCCGAGGCCCAACAACAGGCACAGACCTCTCCGCTAGATCGTTTGGAGCAACAAGAGCGCTTAGACGCCGTCAGGAAAGCGCTCGACAAATTGGGAGAGCGGGACCGGGAAGCTCTGCTGCTGTGGAATGCCGGGCTCAACTATGAGGACATCGCAGCTGCCACCGGCTTAGCAGCCGGAGCGGTGGGAACGACGCTGTCACGCGCACGCCGCCGGCTGGTAGAAGCGTACGATGCATTGGAGAAACGTCATGTCGCACGTTGACGAAGGACAGATACACGCGTACCTCGACCGTCAACTCGAGTTCGCGGAAGCAGAAGCTCGGGGACGCTTCGAGACGCATGTCAGCGAATGCACCGAGTGCGCGGCACTCGTCGAGCAGGAGCGGAGTTTCCACGGTCGGGCGGCAGCGGTGCTCCAGCAAGGCGAGCCGGAATTGGTCGAGGCCCCCGCGTTCGACGATATCGTGGCGCGGGCGACAAACCGATCCAAATCGGCGTCGGTTAAGAAACTCAACCGGACCCGCTCGCTGGCTTGGGCCGCGAGCATCGTGGTTGCGGTTACCGTGGGTTGGTACGCCCGCTTCTCCGTTTCCGGTCCGTCACCGAACGAGCAAGCGCTCCAGAAGCTGCAGGAACCGCAGGCCACACTCGCCCAGAACGAAGTGCCGGAGGCGGAGGCGGCGGCCGACGCGGACGAGGCGAGGACCGGCGCGGCGGGCGCAGCGCAACCCGCCCCAACCGCACCTGTGCGAGAGCGAAACCGGGTATCGTCAGCCGTACAAGAAGCCGCACGCCGTGGTTTTCGTGAAGGCGCCGGTGTCGATTCGGGAGCCGAACAAGAGGTCGAACGCGCAGTGACCGCAGATCGCCGGGACGCACCGGCGGAGAGACAGCAGCGGTTGGTTGCCGATCAGCTGGCAGCGGCCGACAACTCGGCCGTCCAAAGGGAGGGGGACAGTATCGTACCGGTTTTCGCGCAGGCCGAGTTGCGGGCGCGCA
>JAPULP010000318.1 GCA_027294815.1 Gemmatimonadota bacterium
CGAGACGACGCCGACACGAGAACTGTAGCACCGTCCAAATCAGCGATGTCACGGTGAGAAAAGACGGAGACACTGCGCACCGGGCCGTCACACGATATCGCCAGATCCGGAAGCAGGTGATAGTCTTTGGCGTTCCGTGCATACTCTACCGCGGACACCACCGACACGTCCAATTCTCCCGCAGCAAGTAGATTGTTGAGCTCGCTGGGCGTACCCGTCACAAATTCGCCGGGGAGCGTCACAATGCCCTTGTCGATGGCCTTGTACACCGGATAACAGTTGATATACCCGATCCGTCCAACGCGCATCACGACCTCTCGGTGCCAACTAGTCGGGCCAGCTCATGAACCGGTCGCGAAGTCGCGGTGCTACCAACGGAGTCGTCAGGTATCTCGCCCTCGTCAAACGTGCGCACGGCATCGTAAAAGGAATTGCGCTCGACGGGCACCTTTCCGGCTCCCCTGATGAAGCGCACGAGATCGCTGTACGACATCATCATCGGCGTCTTAGCGCCGGCTTCGTGATACACCCTTTCGTACACCACTGTCCCTTCGACGTCATCGCAGCCGAACTCGAGCGCGATCTGCGAGAGAAACGGCGTGACCATGGGCCAGTGGGTCTTGACGTGCGGAATGTTGTCCAGAAACAGCCGGCCCACCGCGATGTTTTTGAGATCGTCCATCCCGGTAGTTGCCGTTCCCGTCCTGCCGAGCGTCTCGCCCAACTCGTTGTGATCCGGATGGTAGGCGAGCGGGATGTAGGTGAGAAATCCGCGCGTCTCGTCCTGCAGATTGCGCAACATGTCCAAATGGGCGATCCGGTCCTCCAACGATTCCACGTGGCCGTAGAGTAAGGTGCAGTTTGTGGGAATGGCCAGCTCATGAGCTTCGCGATGAATGCGAAGCCAGTCATCCCCAACGAGCTTGCGGTCGGCGATGGTAGCCCGGACGCCCGGTCCGAACACTTCGGCGCCACCGCCCGGAAGAGTGTCCACACCGGATTCTTTCATCGCAATGAGGACGTCGCGAGTCGACATCTTCTCTATGCGCGCCAGGTGCGCAATTTCGACTGCTGTCAACGCCTTGATATGAACTCCGGGATGGCGCTCTTTGAGTCCCCGGAACATCTCGAGGTAGTAATCCAACCTCAACTTCGGATGGAGCCCTCCAACGATATGAAATTCTCTCGTGGGATTGTCACGGGCAGCTTCCGCTTCCTGATAAACTTCATCGAGGGAACACGTGTACGCTCCCTCCTCCTTGGGCGAGCGTGCAAACGAGCAGAAGACACACACCTTTCGCAGGATACACACATTGGTGGGATTGATGTGCTGATTGGCCGAGAAAAACACCCGATCGTTGTTCAGACGTTGGTTGGCGAGATTGGCCATGGCGCCGACGCCGAGCAAATCGGAGGTCTGAAACAGGATGAGCGCGTCTTCCTTCGTGAGTCGCTCGCCCGCCGCAACCTTCTCGGCTACAGGCTCGAGCAACGGATCTTTAGCGCGAACTCTCATACACGTTACTCCCGATACCTGCGTACGGCGAGGGAGACATTGTGGCCGCCAAACCCGAAAGAGTTGGAAAGCGCCACTTCAACATCGCGCTCCACTTTCGTGTTCGCGGCACAGTCCAGATCGCATTCGGGATCCGGATCGTCTTGATTGATCGTTGGAGGAATCGTGCCCGTCTGAAGCACCTTCACACAAACTCCGAACTCCACTCCGCCGGCGGCGCCGAGCAGATGGCCGGTCATGGATTTCGTAGATCCGACCACTAGGTTCCGTGCGTGTTCGCCGAATACCTCCTTGACCGCCTTCACCTCGGCGATGTCACCCAGAGGAGTGGAAGTTCCGTGCGCGTTGATGTATCCGACTTCCGTCATGTCGATGCCGCGGTCGTCGAGGCACTCATACATCGAGCGCATGGCGCCCTCGCCACCGGGCGCCGGCTGCGTCATGTGATGTGCATCGGCGCTCATTCCGTAGCCGACTACCTCCGCGAGGATGTTGGCACCCCGCTCCCGGGCGTGGTCGAGTGACTCGAGAATGATCACTCCGGCACCGTCCCCCAACACGAAGCCGTCGCGCCCTTTGTCGAACGGACGTGACGCCTTCTCAGGTTCATCGTTGCGAGTGGAAAGAGCCTTCATGTTGCCGAAACCAGCAACGGCTAATCCCGTGATCGGGGCTTCCGCACCTCCCGTGACCATGGCGTCCGCCTTGCCAGACTCGATTAGCCGGAACGATTCGCCCAGCGCATGCGCGGAGGAAGCACACGCCGACACCGTGCAGTAGTTGGGCCCTTTCGCCCCCAACCGAATCGACACGAGGCCCGATGCCATGTCGGGAATGAACATCGGAACGAAGAACGGTGAGACGCGGCGTGGACCTTGGTCCAAGAACGCCTTGCACTGGTCCTCGAAGGTCTGAATACCGCCGATACCGCTCCCGATCAAAACCCCCGTCCGCTCACCTACGGGCCTGCTGAGGTCCCAACCGGCATCCCGCACAGCCAAATCCGCCGCCGCTACGCCAAACTGGGCGAACAGGTCGGCCCGTCTGGCCTCCTTGCGTTCCATGCAATCGGTCGGATCGAACCCTTTGACCTCACAAGCAAACCGCACGTCAAAATCCGTCGGATCGAAGCGCTCAATAGGCCTAGCGCCGGACAGACCCGCGACGAGAGCCTCCCACGAGTCAACGGTGGTCTTTCAGATTGCTGTGATCAGACCCATCCCAG
>JAPULP010000319.1 GCA_027294815.1 Gemmatimonadota bacterium
ACTCAACTCGCCGGGTTCGCCCAGCGGGAGCAGAGCGACGGTCTGACCCACCGACACGGTGCCACGTTCAATCCGCCCGATGGCCATCCTCCCGATGTAGGGGGAGTGGTCCACAGTGGAGACCAGCATCTGAAACGGTCCGTCGGGCTCGCAGCGCGGGGGAGGAACGTGTTCGAGAATCGCGTCGAACAAGGGCTCCAGGTCTGTGCCGCGGTGGTCAATATCGGTCGAGGCCACGCCTTCCTTGGCCGACACGTAGAGGAACGGGGCATCTAGCTGGTCGTGCGACGCCTCGAGGTCCATGAACAACTCCAATACCTCGTCGTGGACTTCGGCTGCCCTCGCGTCCGGTCGGTCGACCTTGTTGATGACGACGACAGGCTGGAGGCCCAGCCCCAACGCCTTGCGGGTGACAAACCGCGTCTGGGGCATGGGCCCTTCCGCCACGTCGACCAGCAACAACACCCCGTCGACCATGCGCAGAATGCGCTCGACCTCCCCACCGAAATCGGCGTGCCCGGGGGTGTCGACCAAGTTGATCTTGGTGCCCTTCCACCGCACCGACGCATTCTTGCTCAGGATGGTGATGCCGCGCTCCCGCTCGAGTGGATTGGAGTCCATGGCCCGCTCCTCCACTCGTTCGTTGGCTCTGAACACGCCTGCTTGACGCAGCATCTTATCTACCAACGTCGTCTTGCCGTGATCGACGTGCGCGATGATCGCAATGTTGCGAATTGACAATTACTGCACCTTCCGCTTGTTGGGTTGAAATCGCATGACCGTGCCCGTCGGCCGTCTACACCCTCTCCGGCTCGACGCATGTGTGGTTTTGCTCTATTTGCATCGTCACGTGCTGAATGCCCAAATCGGCCAGTCGACGCTGCGCCGTCTCCAATACCGGCTGGTTCCGTTCCGGATCTTCAACGACCACATGGCCGCTCATGGCCACGACGCCGCTCGTCACCGTCCAGACGTGGAGATCGTGCACGTTGTGGACTCCGGGGATCCCGGCGAGCCGTTGTTGGACATCGCTCAGCGAAATGTGCGCCGGGGTGCCTTCGAGCAACACATCCACACTCTCCCGCACCAGTCGCCACGCACTCGTCAGGATGAGCAGCGCGATGACCACAGAGATGATCGCGTCGACCACGAACCATCCCGTGAAGAATATGATGGTCCCGGCCAGAATGGCACCGACCGACCCCAGCAGATCGCTGATGAGGTGGAGGTACGCGCCTCGAACATTGAGGGAATGCCGGTGACCCTCGCGGAGTATCCGCATCCCGACCAGATTCGCCACGAGACCTGCAGCAGCCACACCGAACAAAATGCCCGGCTGGACCTCGGGCGGTTGCCCCATGCGGCGTACCGCCTCGACCACGATCGCTCCGGCGATCACGAAGAGCGCCGTGCCATTGATCAACGCCGCCAGGATCTCGAGGCGCAGATAACCGTAGGTTTTCTCGGGCGTGGCGGGCCGCTGTGCAATTCGCGCCACGAACAGCGACAAGCCGATCGCCGCCACGTCGGTCAGCATGTGACCCGCATCGGCGAGCAGGGCAAGCGAATTTGCCAGCACGCCGCCCGCGATCTCGACCACCATGAACAGCGCCGTGATGGCCAAGACCGCTTTCAACGCCCGCGCGTGGGTGGCAGACAGGGCCGACCGATGGACGCACCCCACGGCCGGAGCGGCTCGGGTACCGGTAGTCATACTCGCCTCCTCACCCACCTCGGGTGACGGAACGGTCGACTTGATGTAGCTTTCCGTACGTCCATGGACGAAGTCCCATTATCCTCAATTCTGTTGCGTGGGCTCGCGATCGTCGGTTTGATCGTCGCCAACGCTTTCTTCGTTTCCGCCGAGTTTTCCCTGGTAGCGGCCCGCCGCAGCCGCATCCACGAGCGAGCAGAGACGGGAGACAAAAAAGCTAAACAGGCCCTCAGGGCGATACAATCGCTCGACCGTTCCATCGCCGCCACACAACTCGGCATTACCCTCGCCAGCGTTGGCCTCATCTGGATCGCCGAACCCGCCGTGGCCGCACTCCTACAAAGCGCGTTCGGCGGGGCGCAGAGCGAGGCTGCGGTGGTCGCCTCCCACGCGTTTGCGGTGACCCTCACGTTCGTCGGGATCGTCGCGCTGCAGGTCGTATTCGGCCAGCTCATTCCAAAAGCCGTCGCCCTGAACCATCCCATCAACACCAGTCGTTGGGTGGCCGCACCGCTGATGCTCTTCGCCACCGTGACCGGACCGCTGCTCTTGCTGCTGAACCGGACCACCACGAGGATCCTGCGCCTGGTGGGTTTGCGTCAGCTGTCCGAGGGAGACGAGATGTACGACGCGCAGGAGATCCTCACGCTGGTCAAGCGGAGTCAGGAATCGGGGCACTTCGACCCCCAAGACGTCCAGCTCATCAAGGGCGTGCTCGAGTTTACCGAGAAGGCCGCGAGGGACGTGATGACGCCCCGCACCGAGGTGATCGCCCTGGAGGCCACCCTCAGCGTCGAGGAGGCCGCGGCGCGCGTCGCCGAGGAAGGACGGTCCCGTTACCCCGTCATCCGTGAATCGCTGGATGATATCATCGGCATCGTTCACGCCAAGCAGATTCTCTCCAATCTTCCGAGTGCCAAGTATCAGAAGATGGAAGCCATCATGCAGGACGCGTTCTTCGTGCCAGGTTCCCGCGAGATCGAAGACCTGCTGGCCGACATGCAGCGTCTCAAGCGTCATATGGCGATCGTTTTGGACGAGTACGGAGGAACAGCTGGTATTGTGACGATGGAGGATCTCATCGAGGAGATTGTCGGTGAGATCGAGGACGAATACGACGAACCCGAAGTCGAACTGGAACCCAGCGGGCACGCTACGACATTGCAGGGAAGCATGGAGATAGACGAAGCCAACGAGAGATTCGGCTTCGAGATCGACAGCGATCACTACACGACGGTCGGCGGTTACGTCTTTGGCGCCCTCGGCCGTCTGCCACGGGTCGGTGACAGAATCTCGGTCAAAAACAGCACGCTCGAGGTGATCGAGATGGACGAACGGCGTGTGGGCATGCTGCGCATCCGGCCCGCGGTCGATGAGGCCAAGGACGTGGTTTAGCCGCGCCGGCGATTGGCCAGTTCGATGGCCATCTCCACGGCCTTCCGCATGGAAGAGGGATCGGCCAGACCCTTTCCTGCGATGTCGAATGCGGTTCCATGATCCGGCGACGTTCTGACGAACGGGAGTCCCAACGTCACGTTCACGGCACTGCCGAACGCCGCCATCTTTATCGCGGTCATGCCCACGTCGTGGTACGGCGCGAGCACCACATCGAACTCGCCCCGTGACGCCCTGACGAACACGGTATCGGCGGGCAGCGGACCATCGGCACCCAGCTGTTGGGCCGCCGGTGCCAGCACGGTGTCATCTTCGTCACCGAACAATCCGCCCTCACCCGCGTGCGGATTGAGCGCGCACACTGCAAGGCGCGGATCACCGATACCAAACCAGTCGCGCAAAGCGGAGCGGGTGATCTCGCCCGTGCGTACGACCAGCTCTGTCGTGAGGAGTCGTGGGACTTCGCTGAGTGGAACGTGTGTCGTGACGAGTACGACCCGCAGCGTTTCCGACGCCAGCATCATTGCGACATCGACGTTGCCGGCGAGCACCGCCAGCCATTCGGTGTGTCCGGGGTATTGATATCCGGCGAGATGCAGCGCGCTCTTTTGGGCAGGAGCGGTAATGATAGCATCGACCTCGCCGCTCTGAGCAAGCTCGACGGCCTTCTCGACCGCTCGTCCTGCCAATCGGCCGGCGGTTTCGGGAGAGCAGGGAGCGGGGAGCGGGGAGCTGGTCCTTGGGTCCGTGGACCTGCTCCCTGCTCCCTGCTCCCCGCTCCTCTCGAGGGTTCCTACCCCAATAGCTGCCGGATACACACCCACCAGCTCATCGGGCCCTATTACCACGAGATCCACCCCAAGGGGTGGATCTCGCAGCACCGCTTGGACGATCTCGGGGCCGATGCCACGTGGATCGCCGAGGGTGACGGCTAAGCGGAGCGACACGTCCCTAATAACGGATGTCGATATACGTCACGTTCTTCAACTCGGCAATGTACTGCGAAACACCGTTCTCCTCCGCCATGCTGCGACGCAAGCTGTCGCGCATTTCCTCGTACGTATACTCGCCCGCCTCGAGCCGCCGCTGGAAAAGAATCACGACATACTGCTCGTTCGCCGTCGCGGGAACCGTGATCGGTCCAAGGACATCACCCTGCTGCGCACCGTCGATCGCTTCCTTATACGCCGGCGGAAGGTTGGCGTCCTCCACGAGGTCGACGAAACTCTCTGTCTCCTGATGGTGATAGGTTCGCAAGACGGAATCCAGCCCGACGCCGTCGCGCAACAATTGCGCGACTGTATCAGCGCGCGCCCGGGCCAACTGCCGGCTCTGTTCCGTAATCTCCGGCGCGATGAGAATGTGTCGCACCCGTACTTCAGCCGCTTCAGCGCGTTGAACCTGAATGATGTGAAAACCGAACGACGTCCGTACCAGATTGGATATCTGGCCGGGCCGGAGGGCAAACGCGGCGCGTTCGAACTCCCGCGCCAGATTGCTTCCCCGCCTGAACCAACCCAAATTTCCACCTTGTTGCGCCGAGCCGGGATCGTCCGAAAACTCCATGGCGAGAGCCGCAAAATCCTCACCCGCGCGGGCTCGTGTCAGGACCGAATCGCCGCGCTCGCGCGCGGCGGCCAGCGACACCGAGTCGGCCTCGGGCCTCACCGCGACCTGCCGAAACGAAACCAACGGTGGACGTAGCCGGCCGGATTGTCGTTGCTGTTCCACTATGGTCTCGAACGCTTCGCGGAGCTCGCTTTCGGTTGGCGGAATCGGACGAATGGTGCCATTGCCCATCAGCGTTCCGAGGAGTTGATCCTGGAGCATCCGCCGGCGTATGCCGCGCACCAACCACAGACGGTACTCGTCGGCGGTTCCGAATCCCGCGTTTCGGATTTCGCGTTGAAAATCCAGCTCGGACACGAAGGCGTCCCGGATGCCCCGCATCTGCTCGTCCGCACTGGCTTCTACATCTTCGTCGACGACGAAAATCAGGGTATCGCGCTCGGCGGCCTGAATCAGAATCTCTTCGACGATCAGCGTGTCCAGAATCAGCCGCCTCATTTCGTCGATACTTGCGGAATCCGTCGCCATATCCGGGTCCTGGAGTCGAAGCATCTGCAGTTGCTCTTCGATGCGCGACATGGGTATCGGGGTCGACCCGACCACGGCCACCACCCTATCGATCAACCGGTATGGTTCTTCTTGCGCGTCGAGTGACGGCGCCCCGACAAATGAACTCGCGACCACGATTAGTGCGGTCACCAGACCGAAACGGCAATGTGTTGTAGCGCTCACGGTTGGTTCCGATCCGCTGGAGGTTGTTGCGGTCTCGCCGTAACCGCACGCAGGCGCGCGGCGAGTTCCAAAGCCGCATCGATGCCGGCCGGAAAGATCTCCCACTTGACCTCGCGACGAAGGCGTTCGGCCAAGAACGGCAGGATGGGCCGAAGCGGTATGCGTCGAGCGGCGATGGCCGCGAAGTAGCCGTCTACCCGATTACGCGCGATGGCTTCCCGATCGGTCGGGGTCGCCCCCAGTGTCGCCAGGGAGTCCGGCCAGATTCCGACGACGTCCCACACACCTTGTAGGCCTTCCCGGTATTTCCTCTCGATGACCGAATACAAGCTATCGGTCATCTCGACCCCTGCGCGGTCCGCCTGCTCCCACAGGAGCTCTTGCAACACGAACTGCCGCGTGAAGTTGGAGATCTGATCGTCGGGGGCGGCGAGCAGTTGCTCGTACGTGGTGGCGGGAATGTACAGCAACCACCGAGCGAGTTGCCCGGTCGTAAAACGTCCACCGTCGTAAGTGGCCAACACCTGCGACGACTCCAGTGACCGGGCGGGTGCGCCCGCGATCTCGCGCACCGCTGCCGGGGCGGTGGGACGCACCTCAACGGCCTTGGCCTCCAAGAGCTGCTCACCGTATGCGGAGTCGAGTTGGGCCGACACCTCTTCCTGGAGGTACGCCGTGTACGTCTCCCGCACTTCGTCGAGCAGCGGGCGATAGATGATGTGATATCCGAACTCCGTCTCGACGACATTGGACAACTCGCCCGGGGCCAGGGCATATGCCGCGTTTTCGAAGCGCGGAACGGTTTGTCCCCGCTTCACGATGCCAAGGCTCCCGTTGTTCGCCCGTGCGGTTTCGTCTTCATTCTCCTCGTTGGCTTCTTCCCACGACGTGTCCGACGTGAGGCCGTCCCGTAGTCGCAAGGCCATCGCCAGCTGCTGCCCCTTTTCTTCGGCCGTCGACTCCGGAGTAACCCGTCGAAGGACGTGCGCGAGCAAGCGCATGTCTCCGACGCGGTACGCGCTGTCGACCGCCTCCGGGGTTACTGGGTCTCGGTCGGCGAACATCTCGCCGTGGAACACCGACAAGAGTGATTGGCGCTTTTCGAGCCACATCGACTCCAACACCGTCGTCGTGTCCATGAGCGAATCGCCGGAGGCACTCCGGCCGGCAAGCGCCGTTACGTTTACCCAGTGCCGTGCCAGCTCGTCGGCGACCGCTGGGGTCAGGGGAAGCGGCTGTCCCAGCACGAGCAATTCCGCGAACCGCCCAACGGTCAGCTCGGTGTCGTCAACCCGCACTACCACGTCGGGATGCGCGGTGAACGCGTCGCTCAGTGCACCGCAACCGACTGTAGCAATCAATCCCACAAACCATGGAAACTTCCGCATCCCTGCTCCTATCCCTCTGCGTCTACGCCTTCATTAACTAAGTTTTCGCACCGGCACCGGCCGACTCCGGCGCGGAGGCTTCCAACACCGAGTGAAAGGCTCTGATGAGCCCGTCCGTAACCGGCAATCCGCCTAGGCGGCTCAGCCGCAACGAGAGCGGTTGCACGCGGCGCACCTCCGCGGAGAACTGCACCTCATCCAGAGCGGCGTTCAACCCTGCCATGCGCGGCTTAGCGTCCGGCCGGAATTTCAGCCGCGCCTCGTCACCTTGCACCACGACCGATTGCAGCGCCAATCGGGCTCCCAGGACTCGTATCTCGAACACGGTGAGAAGCCGCTGAGCCTCATCCGGCAAGGGGCCAAACCGATCTCGAAGTTCCTCCCGGAGCATCGGAATGTCATCGACTTCCGAGGTCCGCGCCAGCCGGCGGTAGAAGTCCAACTTGGCGTCCTCATCGGTGATGAACTCCTCGGGAAAGTGCGCCGGACCGTCGAGGATCACTTCGGGCGGCGGGCTGGCTCGCGGAACTCCTTCACCTTGGAGCGCCGCCACCGTGTCGCCGAGCCAGCGCATATAGAGGTCGAACCCCACCGCGTGGGCGTGACCCGATTGGTCCACTCCCAAGAAATTACCCGCACCCCGTAGCTCAAGGTCCCGCATGGCCAGTGAATATCCGGATCCCAATTCTGTGTGATGCTCCAACAGCTTCACCCGTCGCTCCGCCTCTGGATCCATAATGTCGGGGACGATCAGGTAGCAGTACGCCCGCCGGTGACCTCGTCCGACGCGCCCCCGTAGCTGATACAACTGCGCGAGTCCGAGCTGATCGGCGTGGTGGATGATCATTGTGTTGGCATTCGTGACGTCCAGCCCTGATTCGACGATCATCGTCGAAACCAGGACCTGAACGTCTCCGTCTGCAAACGCCCGCATCAAGTCGTCCAACTCGCGTTCTTTGACCTGCCCATGTCCCACCTCAACCCGCGCCCGCGGCGCGAAGCGCCTTACGCGCTCGGCGACGGTCTCGATGGTTGCGATTCGGTTATGGACGAAGAACACCTGTCCCCCGCGGTCCAACTCACGGGAGATCGCTTCCATGAGCAGCTCATCGTCCCACGGCTCCACAAAGGTCAGCACGGGAGATCGATCGCGGGGCGGCGTCTGTATCAAGGCAAGATCGCGAACGCCGGAAAGCGCCATGTGCAACGTGCGTGGGATCGGCGTCGCCGTGAGCGTTAACACGTCGACCTCTAGTCGGAGCGCCTTCAACCGTTCCTTGTGTTTCACGCCGAAGCGATGCTCTTCGTCGACGACCAACAATCCAAGGTCGTGGAATGCGACATCTTTGGACAGCAAGCGGTGGGTTCCGATGACGATGTCGACTTTGCCGTCCTTTAGCCCCGCCAACACTTCGCGTTGCTCCGCCGCCGTTCGAAACCGGGACAGCACCTCGATCCTCACCGGAAAGTCCGCCGTCCGATCGCCGAATGTGCGGGCGTGCTGTTCGGCCAGAATGGTAGTCGGGACGAGTACGGCAACTTGCTTCCCTGCCACCGCCGCCTTGAACGCGGCCCGCACCGCAATCTCCGTCTTCCCATACCCGACATCGCCCACGACCAGCAAGTCCATGGGCGTGGATCGCTCCATCGCCATCTTCACCCGTTCGGCCGCCAGGCGCTGGTCGGGAGTGTCTTCATACAGAAACGACGACTCCAGCTCGGCTTGCCAACGCCCATCCGGAGGGAATCCGAATCCGGATGCAACGGAGCGTCGTGCATACAGCTCCAACAACTCGGCCGCCATTTTCTTGATGGCCGACTCGGTTTTCTTCCGCTGGCGTTTCCACCGAGTGCCGCCGAGCCGATGCAATTTCGGAGGTGCGACCGAGGCCTCGTCGCCTGAAGCGCGATACCGCTCCAGCTGATCCAACTTGTACAGCGGTACGTTGAGACGGTCGCCGCCCTCATACTCGAGCACAACAACCTCCACCGTTCCCGCGTCCGTCGTGAGGGTTTCGGTGCCCCGGTAGATGCCGATCCCGTAGTCGAGGTGGACCACGTAGTCACCCGGCGCCATGGCACCTGCGGCCGAAGCCGCCATTGCTTGCCGGTAACGACGTGGACGGCGAATACGTCGTGCGCGCCTGAAGATTTCGTGGTCGGTCAGCACGGCAAGGCCGGGCATCACGAAGCCCGCGTGCAACGCGCCGATGGCCAACGTGAGGTTGGGAGGCAAGCGGTCGTCGTGAGATCCGGATAACAGTTCTTCGAGCCGCTCGAGCTGTCCCTCGTTGTCACACAGAATCAGTGTGGGCCCGGCCGCGATGATCGAGGCGAGGCGCTTCATGACTCGCTCGACGGGTTCGGGTTGGCTGAGGTGGAAGTCGTAATCGTACGGCTGCCGCTCGAGCTGCAGACGGCCAAACTCGCTCAGCCGCTGCTCCCAGAATTGCGGCGGAACGTACAGCGCACTGCGTTCCGGCACGTCCTCTCCCAATCGCCGCGCTACCTCGAGATGGTGTTCCGCCTCCGACCACATCCGCTCGACCTCCGCGGGGCTGACACCTTGCTCGATGAACACGAGCGTATCGGGCGGGAGCAAATCGAAGAGAGACTGTCGAGTGTCGGCGGGACGACGGTCCGGCGGCCCGGCAGTAGGTGACGCATCCCGACCCCCGACCCCCGACTCCCGACTCCCGTGTGCACGTGCCGCCACCGGCAAGACCGTGACCGTCTGGGTCTCACCCTCCGATCGTTGTGTGTCCAGATCAAATGCGCGGATCGAAATGATCTCGTCACCCCACCATTCGATCCGCATCGGCGCCGCCATGCCAAAACCGTAGACATCGAGGATGCCACCCCGTACGGCAAACTGGGCGACGTCGAGCACGGTAGGCCGGCGCTCGTACCCCATTCGTTCGAGCGCGTCGATGGCGTTGGCCGGCTTGGAATCATCGCCCACCGCCAACCGCAACTGCATCGACCGCACCGCGGCCGGCATGGCGGTGAGTTCGGCGGTGGCTCTCGTGGTGGTGACGACGACCGAGGCAGCGCCGTTGATCAAGGCCTCGACAGTTTCGACCCGCTCGCCGGCAATTTCGAAGTGCGGCTCTTCTTCTCCGAATGCCTCGCGCTGCGGATAAAGGCGGACGCGACTTTCCAGCAACACGGACAAGTCCGCCAACCAGCGTTCAGCCTCGGACGGACCCGGCGCGACGACGAGAAAACTGCGTTGCGGAAGTTGCTGAACGAGCGATGCCAGCAATACAGAAGCGCTGCCGCCCGGAAGCCCGCCGACTCCAATCATGCCTCCGCGCGCCGGAAGCGCGTCGATAAAGCTTCGGAAACGTGGAAGCGCTTTGAACGCGCGGACCAGATGCGGGAGCATTACGGTTCCCGACGCGCCGCTCCGCCGGCCGAACTGAGGCCAAACTCCAGCAACGCTACCAACACGGCGAGCATCAACAATGGGCCGGCGAGGTCAGCCCTGCGTGCGCCCCGAAACAACTCGCGGTCGAGGCCCTGCGCGCTGAGCACCTGCACATCCCCACCCAACGTGGCGGCGACCACCCGAGATTCCGCTTGCTGCAACACTGTCTCGCGAGGGTCGTGATTGACCTCGAGCGCGCCGATGGTGTCTGCCTGAGATCCCTCGAGGAAATACACTCCGCGCTCGACTGGAGCGACCACCCGGCGATTACCAGGAATCGGGACAGATGCGCCGTGTACCAGGAGGTGACGTGCCCCGGCTGGAACCTCCGTCACCTCACCCGGGAGCGCCGACACGATCCACGCCGGCGCGGCGCCGACACGGTTCACCATGAAATCGAGAAACGGAACGAACGCCGCGCTTATCGGAAGCAACGACCAATCGGCTTCCATGCGGCTCGCCACGAGAATGACATTGCCGTCGCGCACGAGCCAAGGGTCGTCACCGACTCGACCGAGAACGTCGCCATCACCCTCGAGCAAGCGTCGACGGTACACTACGCTTCCAACCGCGGGCCCCACGTCACCGGCCACTTCCCACTCGCCATCCACCACGGCACCGAACTGCCATGATATCCCGCGGGCGTCCAAACGCCTGTTGAGCGCTCCGATCAGCGCCGGATCGGCCGGAGGAAACACCACACTCACACCGGTCGCGACATCGTCAGAGAAAAAAACGTCGGCGCCGTCGCGCACCCGGCCCGATTGACGTAACACCGCAAGCGCTTCGCCAAGGAAAGCCCCCGCGCCATCGTTGGACGATGCCGCACCCGGCGCCGCGACGCGAATGGCCACTGCGCGCGTGTCATCGGCACGCAGCTCATCAGGATCCAGTCGCACGGTCGCTACAAACCAGCCGCTCTGAGACACGGTCCCGGAAAGCACCACACGATCATCACGACCGCCAATCGACCGGGCGAGGTCACGGTCGCTCATGGTGAGTCGCACGGCCGTGGGCGTCGAATCGGAACCACCCAGCGATGCTACGACCTCACCTGATGGCGACCAAACGGCCGGCTGGACCCGTGCCGAGTCGACGCCTCGATTCAACGCCAGGGTCGCCGGCGTCCACGCCAGTACTCGCCGCACCGTCTCTTCGCCTTCGGTGTCGGCGGTGGCCGAAAAAGCCGTGGCCTGCAAATCACTCAACACCACCACCTCGTGCAACGGAGATGGGTCATCGGCCATCGCCAGGGAGACGGCTCGTATGGCGTCGGACAAATCGAGCCGTATCGGCCACGGGGAGAGCGTATCCAGCACCGCCCGAGCCTCGAGGATGGATGCTCGTCGTGGCAAGCCGTCGGCCAAGATCAGCCAGAGGCGATCGTCATCCCCCGCCCGGTCGAGCACGTGTCTCGCTTGGTCGGCCAACGCATCGAGCACGCGCCGGCCATCCACAACCGCACCAGACGAGAGTGAGTTGTCGACCAGCAACCCCAGCGCCGCCGGCTCATGGGACCCGCCGAACGGCACCCGGGCAATTGGTCGGGACATCGCCAACGCAATGAGCAGGATGAGAAAGGTCCGCAACAACAGCAGCAGGAGATTGCGAAGTTTCAACCGGCGGGAATGCCGCCGTTCGGTTTCGCTGAGATATCGGACGGCCGGGAACGGCACGACCGGAGGAAGCCGACGTGCCAGCAGATGCAGCAGTGGAGGAATCGCGGTGGCAAATAAGCCGAATAACGCCAGCGGCTGGAGAAAACCCATTATCCCAATCTTGACCGGCGGGCGGTCGCACGACGCAAGACGTATCCAAACGGCGTATCAGTCAAGACGTGGTGGTACGCAATCCCGCTGCGCCGACACTGGGTGCGCCACGCGTCGATCGCCCGCCGAACGGTTTCGTTATACGCGGCCCGCAAATCGCGCGGCCGCGCCGAGACCAAGTCACCCGTCTCGAGGTCCTCGAACCGCGCTTCCGGCGGTCCCTCGAGAAACAACTCGGCAGGATCCATGATATGAAACACCAACACCTGGTGACCACGGTGCCGCAGATACTGCATCGCCAACAACGCCAGGTCGCGGTCAAAGAGCAGATCCGAAATGAACACCACGAGCCCGCGTCGGCGGAGGAGACTGGTGACTCGTCGCAACGCGTCCTCTGCTGCCGTGCCACGACCGGCCGGCAGATTGTGCACCGCGTGGAGGAGCGTCCACCACTGTTGCCGCCGCGCCCGAGCGGGAACCAACGACCGCACTGCTTCGTCAAACCCGATGAACCCCGTGGCATCTCGCTGTCTCAAAAATACCAGCGTCAGGGCCGCGACTAGCCGTTTGGCATAGGCCAATTTCGTCAACCTCCGCTCGTTCCCCGTCCAGTCCATCGACGCGCTCGCATCGAGCACGATCATGCTACGCAGATTGGTTTCCTCTTCGTACTGTTTGACGAACAGCTTGTCGGACCGCGCCAGCATCCGCCAATCGACGTACCGCAGTTCGTCCCCTGCCTCGTACGGCCGGTGCTCCGCAAACTCCACGGAGAACCCGCGAAACGGCGACCGGTGGAGGCCGGCGAGGAAGCCCTCGACCACACCCTCTGCGACCATCTCCAGACCACCCAACTGGGCGACCTCGAACGGGTCGAGCAAATCGATTCGGCTAGCGCTGGCCATAGGGTGCGGAACGTAGTCGGCCCGAAGAAACCTGGCAAACTGTCACCGTCTTTGGACACCGGCGGGCGCGCCACGTATTTCTTAAGTGGTTAGACTGTAACAACTTACCTTGGTTTTCCAGCCTTGGCATAGGGCGTGCTCCATCAGGTAGCGATTACGTACCGTGCCGGCCACTCGCTGACCGGTCGGCCGGTGCGAGACGGCAGAAAGGATGTTTGATGTCGAAGTTGTTGACCCTCGCCGCGTTGCTCATACCCGCTACCGGCGACTCGGTGCGCCCCGGCGCGCATCCTGCCGCACCTCCGTCGCGGTTTGCGCCCATGTCGTCGATTGAATTGTGGACCGACCCCGACGACGTGCTCCAACCCAACGACCAGGTGCGTGTCTATTTTCGGTCGGAATTCGACGCGTACATGACCGTCCTCCGAGTCGATACCGACGGGCGCATACAGGTGTTGTTTCCCGGCACGCCGTGGCGCAACAACTGGGTTCGGGCGCAACGCGAGTACGAAGTCAAACCGGGGCCCGAGCGGTATACGTTTCTGGTCGACGACTATCCCGGTCAGGGATTCATCTTGGCGGTGGCCAGCGCGGGTCCCTTCCGATACGATGCCCTGGTTGCCGGCGAGGAATGGGATTTCCGGGCGTTGGGCGAGGGCGGCTGGATCAAGGGAGACCCCTACGAGGCCCTCATGCAGATCATTGACGACATCGTGCCGGACAGTAGTGCACGATACGACTACGACGTGCTGCCCTACGACGTGGGAGAGGACCACGAATATCCTCGTTTCCTGTGCTACGACTGCCATGCGCACGCGGCGTACCCCACCTGGAACCCGTACGATCGGGCGTGCAAACGAGTTCGGTTGATCATCTATAACGACCCGTACTATTATCCGACCCGGATCACCAGAGCTACCCGCGTAGTCTTCACGCGACCACGGCGGCTTGAACCCCGGTTTGTGTTCGAGCATCGGCAGCCCGGACGGCCGTACATCGAGCAGACACGAAGGCGGTAGCGCAATGCGGCAGGGCGCCAGGCGGTGGTAGAGGTGGGGCGAGTTACCGCCGTACCGCCCGGCGGGGCAGTGGGAGGATGGGTACCGCCGGGGTGGGTTGTGATGGGTGGAGTACCGCCCTTCGGGGTGTGGGGTGGTGGGCTGGTCCACTATCTTCTCTCCTCTCGATGAACCAGGAGTACACATGCGAAGGATCGCCCTCATAGGCGTCTTATTGAGTGCCCCCTACGCGGTGGCGGCGCAGAACGGCGTGACGAACGCTGTCAGCTCGATCACCGCTGAAGATTTCATTAGACGGGTCGGCGTCATCGCCCACGATTCCATGCTCGGTCGAGACACGCCGAGTGCCGGGCTCAGCATGACGGCGCAGTACATCGCCAACGAATTTCGGCGGATGGGGCTGTCCCCCGGCGCCCCCAACGGCTCCTTCATTCAGGAGTACCCGTTGATCCGCGAGCGTGTCGATATCGTGGCGTCGAGCGTCGCCATTGAAGGCGGACGGACGCTGCGGTTCGGGCAGGATGTTTCGCTGTTGTCCGGCGGCCCGACCGACCGCCGCGGAGTGTCCGGCGCCACGGTGGTGGTCACCGGTCGGCCAGGCAATCCGCAGGCCGTGGCCGACCTCGACGTGTCCGGAGCGGTGGTGTTGATCGTCGCGTCTGGGTCGAATCAGTGGTCACGGCGGGATCTCTTTCCGTTGCTGCGCCAAGGGCCGGCGGCGGTGATCACCGTAAATGACGGCTCCGACGCGGAATGGCGTAGTGTTGTGGATGGGATGAACCGCGTTTCCCTGCGAACGGCGTGGCGCGAGCGCAGCGCAAACGCACCGTCGCTTGCGGTACGCGCGCAAGCCGTGGAACGAGCGCTGGCGTCACAGGGTTTCGATTTGAGATCTGCTCTCCAAAGCGATAGTTCCCCACTTTCGTCGCAACGCCTCGCGGGTCTCACCTTGACGATCAACGTGGAGTACGAAACCGTCGAGGAGACGACGGCTCCCAACGTGGTGGCCGTGCTCGAGGGCAGCGATCCCACGTTGCGTGACGAGTACATTGCGTTCAGCGGTCACATGGATCATGTGGGTGTGCGGACCCCGGTGAATGGCGACAGTATTTTCAACGGTGCAGACGACGATGCGTCCGGCACGATAGCGGTGGTGGAAGCCGCAGAAGCGTTCGCGACGCTGAATCCCCGGCCCCGCCGGTCGCTGATGTTCGTTCTCGTGAGTGGCGAAGAAAAGGGTCTCTGGGGAAGCGAGTACTTCGCCGAGCACCCGCCGGTTTCGATCGATCAGATCGTGGCCAATTTGAATGCCGACATGGTGGGTCGCAACTGGAAAGACACAATTGCGGTCATTGGGAAGGAACACTCGGACCTCGGCGAGACGCTGAACCGCGTCAACGAACGCCATCCCGAACTCGGGATGACGGTTATCGACGACATCTGGCCCGGCCAGCGGTTCTATTTCCGATCTGATCACTACAACTTCGCACGCAAGGGCGTACCGATTCTCTTTTTCTTCAACGGGACGCACGAGGATTACCACCGACCGAGCGACCACGTCGAGAAGATCGACGGAGAAAAAGCAGCGCGGATCGTGAAGCTGTTGTTCTATCTCGGCCTCGACATTGCGAATGCCGATCAACGTCCCCGCTGGTATCCGGAGAGCTACCGGCAGATCGTGACGGGAACGCGCTAGGACGGAAGGACGGACGGGATCGAGGGGCATCAAAACCTAGGAACAAACATGCCCCTCGATGCCCCTTGATACCCCTCGATCCCTTTCCGCCTTACCGCCTTATATTCCCTCCATGCATCAACAGCACGTCCGCAATTTCTGCATCGTCGCCCATATCGATCACGGGAAGTCCACACTCGCCGATCGCATGATCGAGGCCACCGGGACGCTCGAGCAGCGTAAGATGCGATCCCAGGTCCTCGATACCATGGATCTCGAACGCGAACGTGGTATCACGATCAAACTCAACGCGGTTCGAATGACCTTCATGCAAGGAGATACCGCGTACGAACTGAATCTCATCGATACGCCGGGACACGTGGACTTCACGTACGAAGTATCCCGCTCGCTCGCCGCATGCGAAGGCGCCGTGCTCGTCGTCGACGCCACCCAAGGCGTCCAGGCTCAAACGATCAGCAACCTTTTTCTCGCCACGGACGCCGGGCTGGAAATTGTTCCCGTCATCAACAAGATCGATCTGCCTGCGGCCGAACCGGAGCGTCGTGCGAAAGAGTTGGGAGATCTGATAGGGATCCCGCAGGAGGAGATCCTGAGAGTGTCGGCCAAGGCAGGCACCGGCGTCGACGAGTTGCTCGCTGCGATTATCGACCGCGTGCCGGCACCCGACGGAGACACCGATGGACCGCTGCGTGCGTTGATTTTTGATTCTTACTACGACCGATACCGCGGCGCTGTTCCGAGTATTCGAGTCGTCGATGGAACGATCAAGGCAGGTATGGACATCGCGTTTGGGTCGCACGCCGAGGATCGCTACGAAGTGGCCGAGGTTGGCTACTTGCAGCTCGGACGACACAAGATCGACACGCTGCGCGCCGGCCAGGTGGGATATGTCGTGGCGAATGTGCGGGGAGTCCAAGAAACGCGAGTCGGTGATACAGTGCTCGACGCCAACCACCCGGCAGCGACACACCTTCCGGGATACCGCGACATCCACTCAATGGTCTTTGCCGGCCTGTATCCCACCGAGAGCGTACGGTACGAAGAGCTTCGCGATGCGCTCGAAAAGTTGCAGCTCAACGATGGTGCGCTGCATTATGAACCAGAAACGTCCGTGGCGTTGGGGTTTGGGTTTCGCTGCGGCTTTCTGGGCCTGCTGCACATGGACATCGTGCGAGAACGCCTCGAACGCGAGTTCAACCTCGAGCTCATCACCACGGTTCCCAACGTGGAATACATCGTGCATTTCGCCAACGGCGAGCAAGAAGCCGTCGAGAATCCCACGAAGATGCCCACCGGCCCGCACGTCGACCGAGTGGAGGAACCGTATGTCAAGGCCCGAATTACGGCGCCTTCCGAATACATCGGCGGGATCATGGAATTGGGGAAAGAGCGGCGCGGTGACTACATCGGCATGGAATATATCGACACCGAGCGTGTGCAGTTCGAATGGGACTTTCCGCTAGGCGAAATCATCCTGGACTTTTACGACCGGCTGAAAACCGTTACCCGTGGTTACGCCGGCATGGACTACGAGTTCGACGGATATCGGCCGAGCAACTTGGTCAAACTCGACATGCTGATCAACGGCGATGCCATTGATGCCTTCAGTGTCATCATTCACCGGGACAAAGCCCACGAATGGGGACGAAAACTGGCCAGCAAACTCCGCGAGTTGATTCCGCGACAGCTCTTTGAGGTCGCCATTCAAGCCGCCATCGGAAACAAGATCGTATCGCGTGAGACCATCAAGCCACTGCGGAAGAACGTCACCGCCAAGTGCTACGGCGGCGATATTACACGAAAGCGGAAGTTGCTCGAGAAACAAAAAGAAGGAAAACGGCGCATGAAACGGGTTGGCACAGTAGAAATCCCGCAGGAGGCGTTTCTGGCCGTGCTCAAGGTCGAGTAGCATGGACACGCCTGCTCAATCACGGGTTCGTACGGGGGATTTCATTTCAAATTACAGATTGCAAATTGCAAATTGCAAATTGCAAATTGTCTCTGCCCCCGTGCCCCTCTGCCCCCGTGCCCCCGGCGGTGCAGCGGTGAGGGGGAAGGGCGGCCCGTGCGAGTAATCGTCGGCGTGGATTTGGGCGGCACGAACATCGTCGTGGGAACCGTTTCCGAGGACGGAGAGCGGGTGGCCGGCGTCGAGCGGCGACGCACCCCAGCCGCCCACGGTCCCGACATGGTGGTGAAACACATCGTCGGAGCCGTGCGGGAATCCATCACTCAGGCAAAAGCGGTCTGGGGTTCCGAGGTCGAGGTGATCGGCATCGGTATCGGGTCACCCGGACCGATCGACACCAAGAAGGGCATCGTGGTCACCAGCCCGAACCTTGGGTGGACCGACACGCCACTCCGCCAACTGGTGAGCGAAATTGTGGATCTTCCCGCCACGCTGGAGAACGACGCCAATTGCGCCGTGTTGGGCGAGTGGTGGCGCGGCGCGGCGCGAGGGGCGCAGGTCGTAGTCGGCGTGACGATCGGAACGGGTGTCGGCGGCGGATTCGTGCTGGACGGCAAGATCTTCCACGGTGCGTCGGACGTGGCCGGCGAATTCGGCCACATGACGATTGACTCGACCGGCCGCCGCTGCGCGTGTGGCAATTACGGCTGCCTCGAAGCGTACGCGTCAGGACCCGCGATTGCGAAGCGGGCCATCGAAAGCATCGAGGCCGGCGCGACGTCCAGCCTTGCTACATATGTCGATGGTGATCTCTCGCGCATTACCGCCGAAGAGGTCTACCTGGCGGCAAACGACGGCGATGACCTCGCGCAGGAGGTGGTGCGCGATACCGCCCGGCTGCTGGGCGCGGGGATCGCAAATCTCGTCAACATCTGCAACCCGGAGATAGTGGTCGTGTGCGGAGGCGTGACTACCGCGGGAGAAAAGCTCTTCAAGCCGCTGCGGGAGGAAGTGAGCCGGCGCGCATTTCGTCCGGCGGCAGACGCGTGTCGCATCGTCCCCGGCGAACTCCCGGGCACGGCGGGGGTGATCGGCGCGGTTGCGTCGTTCAAGCTGCAAACGACGGGCTCCACATGAAACGACTCGGGGTGGTGGGCACGATGGTCTGGGACACCATCCACGGCCGCGCACCCCAATCGGAGCCAATCGAGGAATGGGGGGGCATCGCATACGCCTTGGCGGCGTTGGAGGCGTCGCTGCCCGAGGATTGGGAACTGGTCCCATTAATAAAGGTAGGGAAAGACCTCGCCGCAGAGGCAAACACCTTTCTCAACCGGCTCACGCACCGCGCGGCGGCCGAGCGTTTTATCGAAGTCCCAGAACCCAACAACCGAGTGACACTCTTGTACGAGTCGGACAACCGGCGTGCCGAGCGCCTTAGCGGTGGTGTTCCCCCGTGGACGTGGGACCAACTCGGGCCGATGATTCGAGACGTCGATGCGCTCTACCTCAACTTCATATCGGGTTTCGAGATGGATCTGGAGACGGCCCGTTACTTGCGACACGCGTTCGCCGGCCCGATCTACGCTGATCTACACAGCCTCTTCTTGGGAATCGCCAGCGATGGGCTGCGACTGCCGCAAGAGGTACCGCAGCTCGATCTCTGGATGTCTTGCTTCGACGTCGTGCAAATCAACGAAGACGAGCTAGCTTTACTCGGGCCGGATCCGCTGGAAGTGGCCGCGCGCGCGTTATCGGCCGGTGTGCGGATGCTCGTCGTTACGCTCGGGCCCGAAGGAGCGGTGTATTTCACATCGCCGTCGTTTGCGTTCGCCGGCAGGTCCGACAGGTTACCCGTCGCCGGCCCGATACAGACCACCCGCCTTCCGGTCGAGCGTGTGCTTGAGGCCGGCGACCCCACGGGGTGTGGAGACGTTTTTGGCGGGACCCTAGTCGGTCAGCTGGTGCGCGGCGTCGATGTCGAGCCCGCCATTGGAAAAGCCAACGCTTTCGCCCGGCGGAATCTGACCGTCCGAGGAGCTACGAACCTGCATTACCATCTTCGGGGGGAAATCACCCCAACATGACCCGGGTCGTGGAAGTGCCGGTGCACTTCGACCATGATACCTTCGATCAGTTTGCCGGTGCCTTCGGTGAGCCGAAGGACGAGCGCTTGCTGTTCGACGCCCACGCGACCAAGTGGGGGTCGCCCTACGGTCTCGTCGGCCTGCTGGCGGCCGGCCAGTGGCTGCAAGAGCAGCAGCGCACGAAGCCGCTCCTCACCATTCCCAACGACCGGGACGTCGCCCACTACTGGGCACGGACCGGCTTCTTTCGCAACGCCGAAAACTTCTTCGAATTACACGGCAAGATCCCGCATGTCTCCACGTCGGGGAGTTCGGACGTGTTGCTCGAAGTGACTCCGGTACGCGGTGCCAGCGACGTCCACGGCGTGGTGGACCGCATTCAGGACCGCGCAGCGGCCATTCTCCGAGAACTCGGGCTCCAGGCCCAGGCCACGATGGGGTTCGCCATGGCGCTTTCCGAAGCTTGTCAGAATATTGTAGAGCACGCCGGCACCGGGGGATGGGTCGCTGTCCAGGCGTATCATTGGCGCCGTCGATTGGGGCGACGCGTGGCGGTCATCGCCGTCGCAGACGCGGGAGTGGGGTTCCGCGCCTCGCTCGAATCGACGCAAGCACAGCGGGTGGGCGACCGCTGGAGTGATGCGGCAGCGCTCGAGGCGGCCATCTTCCAGGGCGTCAGTCGATTTCGTGATCCGGGTCGAGGCCAGGGTCTCTTGGGCATGCGGCGTTACGTGGATCGATGGAATGGCAAGCTGAGCCTCCGCAGCGGTACCGCGAGGCTATCCATAGTTCCAGCGTGGGACGATGATGTCCCAATGGCCGACGGGCTTCCGGAATTTCCGGGCAGCCAAGTGCAGTTGATCATTCCAGCGAAACTGACGAATTGAACGCCATGCCACCTATTGACCTGCGATGCATTCTCCGCGAGACGGTTTCCGCGATGTACGGCGACCTCGTCACCCGCTCCACCGGCCAAGCCGTGCGGTGCGGCGTCGAACAAGTGCTCGCGGAATATGACGGCGAGCAGATTGCGGTGATCGACTTCACGGGCGTTCGGTTACTCGACTTATCGTGCGCTGATGAGATCGTCGCCAAGCTCTTGTTACAGCACGGCCGGACGCGCCCGTTTCTGCTCCGCGGGATCAGTGAGGATCATCAAGACGTCTTGGAACCGGTGCTCGAGCGCCACGGGCTCGCCGCCGTTGCTCAAGACCGCGGAGGCAAGCTGCGTCTGCTCGGCAAAATTGGCGAACAGGTACGCGTGGTCTTTACCATGCTCGCCGAGCGGGGAGCAGCAGGGGCGGGGGTGAAGGACGTGGCGGAGCACCTGGCCGTCCCGACCGCCACCGCACGTGAAGTTTGTGATGAGTTGCTAGAACGACGCTTGGCCATGGCGGACGCCGCGGGTGGTCAGGTCATCTCACTAGCATGAAGCAGCGCGAACCGGGGCTCTCCACACGGGCTATCCACGGCCCGTTGGTTCGCCGCGCCTCCCAGTCACCGATCAATACCCCGGTGTATCAGAGCGCCACCTTTGTCAATCAAGTGGGTTCGTCGGACGAGGTGATGTACACCCGGTACGGCAACAATCCCAACCAAATTGCGATCGCGAACCGGCTCGCCGCGCTGGAAGGTGCGGACGCCGCGATATTCCTCGCCAGCGGGATGGGAGCGACCGCCCTCGCTCACCTGGCCGTGCTACAGTCCGGCGATCACCTCCTGGCCACCGACTGGGTGTACGGAGGGACGAGAGTCCTGTTCACACGCGAGTTGAGCCGACTCGGCATCGACGTCACGTTCGTGGATCCTTCATCGACCAGAGAGTGGCGCAACCGCATGAGAAAGAGTACGCGCGCCATTTTCGTGGAGACCCCGACCAATCCATTGGCGCGGGTTCTCGACCTCGAGCCGCTCGCCAAGCTGTGCCAGGTCGAAGGAATGGTGCTCATCGTCGACTCGACGTTCGCCACGCCGATGAACTTTCGCCCAATCGAACACGGCGCCGACATAATCATTCACAGCGCTACGAAATACCTGAACGGGCATTCAGACGTCATTGCCGGCGCCGTCGTCTCCAATAACGATGTCATCGAGGTAGTCCGCGGCCTGCTCAAGACCTGGGGACAGTCCATCGACCCGCACGCCGCGTGGCTGATCGACCGCGGGATGAAGACGCTCGCTGTGCGCATGGGGGCCCACAACCGCAACGCGCTGGCATTTGCGCGGTGGGCGTCTGAACATCCCCGGATTGGCGCGGTACACTATCCAGGGCTCGAGCATCACCCGGACCACGAGTTGGCGAGGGAAATCCTCGACGGGTTCGGTGGAATCGTGGGACTCCAGCTCGACGGCGGACCGGAGGCTTCAGAACGAGTCCTGCGCCGGCTCCGCGTGGCGAGCCATGCCCCGAGCTTGGGTGGTGTGGAGACGTTGGTATCGGAGCCGCGTCTCACGTCACACGCGGAGTCGACAGCGAAGGAGCGCAAGGCGCAGGGTTTCCCGGACGGCTTCATCCGAGTCAGCGTCGGCATCGAAGACGTCGAGGACTTGATTGCCGATTTCAAACGCGCACTGTCAGGAACGTAGGATTCGAGCGTGATCAAATTCGCCGGTGTGTACATGGCCTTTCCCAGCGGCTCGCTGGCGCTGCGCGATGTGTCACTGCACGTCGCCAAGGGCGAATTTGTCTTTCTCACCGGACACTCCGGAGCGGGGAAATCGACCGTGCTCAAGTTGGTGTACGCCGAGCATCTCCCGACACAGGGCGACGTCCGCGTTTCGGGGTTCAATACCGCAAAGCTGAATCGCCGTGAAGTGTCGCGCATGCGGCGTCGACTCGGCATCGTTTTTCAAGACTTCCGGCTGCTCGAAGACCGAACGGCGGAAGAGAACGTCGCGTTTTCGCTCGAAGTCACCGGAGCCAAGCGGAGTATCATCGCGCCCAAGGTGATGCGCGTGCTCGCCCAGGTCGGATTGACCGCCAAGGCACACCAATACCCGGGTGAATTGTCCGGTGGCGAGCAGCAGCGCGTCGGCATCGCGCGCGCGCTCGTCAACGATCCGTTCGTTTTGCTCGCCGACGAGCCGACTGGGAACCTCGACGAACGAGCAACGCGCGGAGTGTTGCGCTTGCTACGCGACATCAACGCGAACGGCACGGCAGTACTCATGGCGACGCACGACCTGGATTTGGTACGCCACGCGAGCTACCGAACGGTCGAACTTCAGGGAGGCGCGATCGTTTTCGACTCGGGCATGGACCAACAGATCGTCTCGGAGGGAACAGCATGAGACTCGCTTTCCGCGAAGCCTTACTTGCTTTCCGCCGCTGGCCGGCGCTCTCGATGCTTTCAGTGACGACCATCGCGTTCGCCCTCTTTGTCGCGAGTTTGTACGGACTCGTGGTGCTCAACTTGCACCGCACGCTGCAGAGCATCGAAGAGCGGGTCGAGGTCGTACTGTACGTCACGCGCGGCACGCCGATCGAGGTCATCACGTTGGCGATGGGAGACATCGAAGCATTCCCGGAAGTCGCCCAGGCCACGTTTGTCACCGCCGACGAGGCGCTGCAGCGAGCACAAAGCGAGCTCGTGGAGTTCCAAGGGATCTTCAGTGAATTCGAAACCAACCCGCTCCCGGCGTCCATCGAAGTCCGCCTGCAGCCGGGATTCCGCCAAACCGAGTCCGTCGCCGCCGTGGCGGAACGCCTGACCGGGTTTGCTTTCGCCGAAGACGTGCAGTACGGCTACGATTGGGTGGCAAAGTTGGACCGTCTCAGGGACATCGGCGCCGTCGTCGGGCTCATGATCGGCGGCGCGTTTGCGATCGCGTCCATCATCATCATCGGAACGACGATTCGCATGGCGGTCATGCAGCGCAGCCGCGAGATCACCATCATGCGGCTGGTAGGCGCAACCGACGGCTTCATTCGGAGCCCCTTCCTGCTCGAGGGATGCATCAAGGGTGCCCTCGGCGGCATCGTGGCGCTGGGACTCTGCTACGCGGCGTACTCCGCCGTACATCGGTTGCTTTTCCAAGCGGAATTCTTCGACCAGACGCAAATGGCGTTCGTCGTGGCGGTCGGAACCGCCCTCGGACTCCTGGCCAGTGCGACCAGCGTTGGAAGGCACCTGCGGCAGGTATGAGAACAGCACTCGCGCTGGTGTGTATGCTAACGGCATTTTCCCAGATCGCCGTTGCCCAACGTCGGAACATCGACCGTCAGATTCGCGAGAACCAAAGCCGGCTCGACTCCATCCGACAAGAACGCGAAGACCTCGAGGCGCAACAGCAACGCCTTCTCGGGCAGGCGCGGAACATTTCGTTGGACATCGCCAATCTGAATCGCCAACAAACGTCCACCAGGGGCATGGTCAACGAACTCGATCGGCAGCTCGGAGCGTTGAACTCCCAGCTGGATACGCTGACGCTCGAGCTCATCCTCGTCGAAGACGCGATGGCCGAGAAGGAGGCGATCCTCGAACGGCGCGCGGTCGCGATCCACAAGCGCGGGTCCTTGTGGGCCTTCGAAGTGCTGCTGGCCGCAGAGAGCTTCGGCGATCTGCTGAGCCGGTACAAATATTTGTACACGGCAAGTCGTCAAGACCTATCGTTGGTGAACGAGATCACCACCATGCGTAATCGCATTTCGGCCAATCGGCGGGACCTGGTCACCGTGCAAGACCAAGTTGAGTCCCAGCGCACCCAGCGCAATCGAGAACTGGTGCGCTACGCGAGTCTCGAGCGAGAACGCCAACGCGCGCTCTCCGTGACCGGGCAAAGCGAACAGCGCGCCGCGGCCCGGATCACAGAACTCGAAGCCGACGCCCTCCGCCTCGACGAGACAATCGCGGCGTTGGTTCGGGCCCGTGGGACCGTCAGACTGACGGCAGCTACAATCAATGAAGACGATCTCAACAGGTTAGACTGGCCGATCGACGGCCAACTCGTGTATCGCTTCGGCGCGGAGCCGTTCCGGGATGGGACCAGCATCGCACGACAGGGGATCGGCATTCGCGCATCGGAGGGCACGCCGGTCAAGGCCGTCCGGACCGGCATCGTCGCGCAGGCCGGTCCGTTCGGCACGTTCGGCCAGATCGTCATTCTCGACCACGGCGGCGGCTATTGGACGCTCTACACCAACCTATCAATCATAACCGTTGCGAGAGGCGATCTCGTGAACGAGGGGCAGGTCATGGCTCGAAGCGGCGGCGCCAACACCGACGAAGGCCCGCACCTCGGATTTCAAATCCGACAGCTACTCCCGGACAGCCGGAGTTCGGTCCCGCTCGATCCGTTGAACTGGCTGAAACGACGGTAGTCCCCCCCCTCCACCCCGGGGTGGGGCTGGGCCTCCTCCCTCCCAAACTCCTCCCTTCTTACCCAACACCACTTCCCACCTGCCTCCCCCTCACCCCCCTTGCCCTTTTCTCATCGAAGGGTACAATACATACGTATGAATCATACCTCCACCCCGGAAATCCTCCTCGACGTCGGGCAGCGCCTCTTTGCCGAGCGGGGATACGCCGCCTCGTCGGTCCGCGACATCACGTCCGCCGGCGGCGCCAACCTGGGCGCGGTCACCTACCACTTCGGCTCGAAGGACGCGCTGTACCAAGCGGTGTTGGAGCGGGCGTTGGGACCACTGCGGGAGACCATTGCGGCCACAGCCCAGCCGACCGGCCCCGCTCTGGATCGAATCGAAGCAGTGTTGCGAGCGATGTTCGCCTACCTCGGCGACCATCCCGAGCTGCCTCGGTTGATCGTGCAGCAATTGGCGGCCGGCACCGAGTTACCTCCAGTCGTCGCCGCGACGATGCAAGCGAACATCGGCGTGATGACCGGGCTGATACGGGAGGGGCAGCGCCACGGGACCATTAGGAAGGGAGACCCGCAACTGCTCGCCCTCAGCTTTGGCGGCCAGCCGATTTTTCTCGCGCTGATCGGGCACGCACTCAAACAAGCGGTGGGACTGGATCCCACCGATCCAGCAGCTCGCCAAGCCCTCGTGGATAGCGTTGTCACTTTGGTGCGAGCGGGGCTGCGATCCACAAAGGAAAATACGCCATGAAGTATTTTCGGACTCCACGAGTCGGCGCCCTGGCCCTTCTCGCCTCGGTGGGCTGCTCTTTCGCTCCAGACCCCGAGCTTCCCCAGCCGGTGGCGGCTCTTCCCGAGACTTTCGTGGAGTCGGAGGCCACAGGCGTATACGCACCGCTCGAGTGGTGGCGCGACTTCGAGAACCCCACGCTCGACGCGCTGATCGACTCTGCGCTCGTCTCCAACCTCGATCTGGTGGAGGCCGTCGCCCGGGTCGAGGAGGCCCGGGCTCAATCGGGAATCGCATGGGCAGACCTCTTCCCACAGATCCAGGCCGGTGCGGACGTGAGCAAAACCAGCCAGCCGGCCAACACGGGAATCGGTGGGGCCTTGGGTGGACAGGTGGGGGACTCCGCTCAGGCGGGTCCGAGCTTCGACCGCTTCGCCTTCACCACGTACTCGGCATCGCTGGGGTTTTCCTGGGAGTTGGATTTCTGGGGCCGCGCCCGCAACGACGGGCGTGCCGCCGCGGCTGAACTCATGGCGTCTCGGGCGGATCTGCACGCTGCGCGGCTCGGAGTCCTCTCGGAGACGATCTCCACGTACTTCCAGATCGCCGATTTGCGGGAACGCGTGGGGCTGACACGTGAGACGGTCGACGTCCTGGAGGAGCGGGAGGCGCTGACCGAGACGCGCTACTACCGAGGATTGGTTTCCTCGCTGTAGCTGTACCAGGTGCGCCTCGACCTGCGAACCGTGCAGGCCAGCCTCCCGCAAATCGAGACGCAACTCGCCGA
>JAPULP010000032.1 GCA_027294815.1 Gemmatimonadota bacterium
GCGCGTTCTTCGTGAGCTCCCGGTCGTAGTAACCCCGGGGATTTTCCCTGGTTCGGGATACAGACAACTTCACGTCGCGCGGAAGGACAAAGAAGCGGTGTGTCTCATCCCAAACCCGATTTATCAACGCATCAGATATCCCGTGGTTCACAACTTGAAAAAAGCCCCAATCACGGCACGCGCCGTCGATTAGCGCTACGGCGGCGGTTTTCTCAGGCTCGCCCTGGTTGCCGATCAGTGGGTCGACGTCGATGATTGGAACACTCGCGCTCACGCGACACTCCCTGATGGCTTCAGATGACCCTACCGGACCACTTCCCTGATGCGTATGATCATAAGCTCACCCTTGTGAAGGAGCCATAGGAATGCCTGTGGACGGATTCGATCTCGCGCTGAGCATCGGCGGCGCGGCGGGGCAAGGAATTGCGACCCCAGGCAACATCCTGGCACGGATCATCGTGCGTCGCGGCCTCCACTTGCAGGCCTACAACGCCTATCAGTCCATCATCCGCGGGGGCCACATCTTCCTCACCCTGCGGGTGAGCGATCGACCGATTTACAATCACGGCGACCGCATCGACCTCCTCGTGTGTCTCAATCAGGACACGATGAACCGGCACCTCGGCGTCATGGGCGCCGGCGCGCGTGTCGTTTTCAACAGTGACACGATCAAGCCCGGCGACCCGCCGGACGGCGTGAACCTGTGCCCAATGCCCATCACCGAGCTGACCGACAATAGCAGGAACAAACTCGTGCAAAACACGGTGTCGCTTGGCGTGATTGCGAGCTTGCTCGGGTTGGACTTTGGAGTACTCGAAGAGGCGTTGACGCTCCAATTCAAACGCAAGGGTCAAGACGTGGTGGACGAAAATGTCGGTGTGGCCCGCAAAGGATTCGAACACGCGAGCGACCAGTTCGAGCCGTTCCCCACCGCCATACCGACTCTCCCCAAGCCGCTGGCCGTATGGACGGGCAACGACGCGTTGGCAATGGGGGGTGCGGCCGCGGGCGTCAAGTTCTACTGCGCGTATCCGATGAGTCCCGCCACCGGCGTGCTGCACTGGATGGCCAAGAACGGCCGCGAATTGGGAATCATGGTACGGCAGGTGGAAGACGAGATCGCTGCCGCCAACATGGTCGTCGGCGCCGCGCACGCGGGTTGCCGAACCATGTGCGCAACGTCCGGAGGCGGGTTCGCGCTCATGACCGAAGCCATCGGCAGCGCTGCGATGATGGAGCTCTCCCCGGTGTTCATCAACGTGCAGCGGGCGGGGCCGTCCACCGGCGTGCCGACCAAGACCGAACAGGGCGACCTCTGGCAAGTGCTCGGCGCAAGCCAAGGAGACTTCGAGCGGTTCATCGTCGCACCGCGCGACGCGCTCGACGCGTTCAACACCATGCCCGAGTTGTTCAATCTGTGTGAAAAAAGCCAGTGCCCCGGCATCGTGCTGTCGGATCTGCTCATCTCCGAGGGGACGTTCTCGGTCGATCCCGACGCCATCAACATGCAGCCAACGATCGACCGTGGCGAGTTGATCACCGAATCATCGGTAACGGATGGCTATCAGCGCTACCTGGATACGGAATCGGGTGTCTCTCCCCGCGCGGTGCCAGGTCTCGAAGGCCACGTGCACGTGGTGGCCACCGACGAGCACGACGAGGACGGCGTCTTGATCAGCGACGAATTCACGAATCCACACAAACGGCGGCAGATGGTGGAGAAACGCGCGCGCAAAATGCACGGCGTGGTCAATCAGATAGCCGCGCCGCGGCTGGAAGGCTCACCCGACGCCGAAGTGACTCTCGTGAGTTTCGGCTCGACATGGGGCGTGATTACGGAGGCGATCGAGCAGCTCGCGGCGAAGAGCGTGACCGCGAACCACCTCCACATCAAGTGGATCGTTCCGCTGCATGCCGATGCCATTATGGAAGCGCTATCTCCATCCAAGCGTACCGTCATCGTCGAGAACAACTACTCCGGCCAGTTCTATCGCTACTTGCGAAGCGAAACCGGGCTCTCGGTCGACGGTCACATTCGCAAGTACGACGGAGAGCCGTTCATGCCGCATCACATCGTTGATGGGGTGCAAGAATTGATCGCCGAAAAAACAGACCGCTACGTACCGGTCCACGAACTCACGGTTTGACGAGGATATCATGGGCGCAGGAGTAATCCAACCACCAACGGTCCAACTCACTCTCAAGGACTTCAAGGGGAAGGTCGATCCGGATTGGTGCGTGGGTTGCGGCGACTTCGGAGTGCTCCGCAGCCTTCAAAAGGCATGCGTGGAGTTGGGCTTGCAACCACACAGAATCCTCACCGTGAGCGGTATCGGCTGTTCTTCAAACTTGCCCGGGTATATCCATGCGTACGGCATGCACACCCTTCACGGCCGCTCTTTGGCCGTG
The DNA here is from genome assembly GCA_027294815.1 of Gemmatimonadota bacterium. Lineage (GTDB taxonomy): Bacteria > Gemmatimonadota > Gemmatimonadetes > Gemmatimonadales > GWC2-71-9 > B3T1B10. The sequence continues at coordinate 2,410 of JAPULP010000032.1, forward strand.
GCCACCGGTGCGCAGTTGGCCAATCACGAGCTGACCGTGATCGCCACCGGCGGCGACGGCGACGGGTACGGCATCGGCGGTAATCACTTCACGCACACCGCCCGGCGCAATGTCGACATCACCTACCTGGTGATGAACAACCAGATATACGGCCTCACGACCGGGCAGATATCACCGACCAGCAGCGTGGGGATGAAAACGAAGAGTACGCCGTTCGGTAGCGTCGAGCCGCCCATGAACCCGAGAACCTCGGCCATCATGAACGGAGCAACGTTCGTGGCACGCGGAGTCGCCGGCGATCCGAAACATCTCACCGAGTTGATTAAGCAGGCCGTGCA
>JAPULP010000320.1 GCA_027294815.1 Gemmatimonadota bacterium
GATAGTCCCAGAAACCTGGATTTTGTGTCAAGGGCGGAGCAAAATTAGGCCACTGTGGCGGAGTAAAATTAGGCCATCTTGGGGAGAGGGTTCGTTTTGGTGCTAAGATGTCCGGGTCCTGCGACGGGTCGCGGGCATCCGCCCCGGCACGCAATCCTGAAGCATGAGCGATCTCGTCTCGATCCTCTCTTGGGCCCTCGCGATAGTGGTGGCCATAGCTTTTGCCTCGGCGGGAATGGTCTGCTAAAAAGAGGTTCACATGCGCCTACTTCGTTTGGCCGTAACGGCATTGGGTTGTGCGGTGGTCTGCTTTGGGCAGGGCGCGACGCTGGTGTCGGTGAAGAAGATCTGGGACCAGGGCGAGCATAACGCCTTCACCGATCTGATTCGTCATCAAGACAGGTGGTTCTGCACTTTTCGCGAGGCAGGTGATCATGTGAGTCCCGACGGCAAGATTCGGGTGATCGTGTCCGAAGACGGAGAGCGTTGGCAGTCGGCGGCGTTGCTGGCCGACGCGGGCTTTGATTTGCGGGATCCCAAGATCTCCCGCACGCCCGATGGCCGGTTGATGCTGCTAATCGGCGTGGCGGTGAAGCTGCCGGGGGGCGCGACCAAGCTTCATTCGCGCGTGTCGTTCTCGAAAGACGGCTGGCAGTGGACGCCATGGTCGCGCGTCGTCGGGCCCGGAGAATGGCTTTGGCGCGTGAGTTGGCGCGGCGAGAAGGGCTACGGGGTCAGCTACCGCGGCGTGGGCGGGGATGTGGACAAAGGTGTGCTCTATGAAACGGTCGATGGTGTGACGTACAAGCGAATCAGGGAACTCGACGTGCCGTGCATCAACGAGACCACGATTCGGTTCCGTCCGGACGGAGAGGCGATCATGCTGGGCCGGTGTGACGATGGCCAACATGCGGGCTGGATCGGGACGAGCCGTCCGCCTTATCGCGAGTGGGCTTGGGACCGGATGACGGAAAGGCCGGGGGGGCCGAACTTCATCCTGCTGCCGGACGGGCAGATGTGGGCTGGAAGCCGCAAGTATCTCGGCGATGGGTCTCGTCGTACGGCGTTGTGGCGGATGACGCCTACGTCGTACGAACCGGTGTTGGAGTTTCCGAGCGGAGGGGACACGAGTTACCCGGGCATGGTCTACCACCAGGGGATGCTGTGGTTCAGCTACTACTCGTCACACGAAGAGCAGACGAGTATCTATCTAGCCAAAGTGAAGTTTGAGGAGTAGAGCGTCGCTGTTCAATCCACGCAGTACACTGAGCCGCTAGCAGTTGCCAGCCATAACGAACCACGTAGCGCACACCGGCAAGGGCGCACCTCCTGCGGTAGAGTGTGCATACGGTGCAACCTGCCCCGGCCTTATCTGGACGCGACAGCGTTGTAGCTCTTGGCCGTGGAAATCCTGGTTTCATCGAGGAGCGCAACCGCAAGCTTCCGTTGCTCCGGGTGGCGTAAGCTTCTACAGGGAGGTACACCATGGAATTGCTGAACGTACGCAAAGGAAGCTTCGGCATTCGTTTCGGGCGTCTGAGCGTGCTTGTTGTCAGCGCCGCTCTTTACCAGTCCGCTAGCGCGGCCGACGAAGTTTACAAAGAAGTGAAATGGCCGATGCAGGCCAGGACCATGATCGGCACGCCGTCGCCTTGGCATTTCGGCCAAGTAGCGGCCGTGGCAACAACCAAGGATGGCAACATCCTGGTGTTTCATCGCGGCGCCCACCCGATCATGGAGTTCGACCCGGAGGGGAAGTTCCTGCGTTCCTGGGGCGACGGAATGATCAGCGAGGGCAAGGTCACGAGAGTTGAACTGAGGGACCGTGCGCCGGGCGCGTCAGGCTACACGGCTGTCTATGGGCCGCCCGGATGCTACTCCTGCGGCGCCCACTCGGTGCGTGTCGATCCGGAGGGGAACCTCTGGGTGGTCGACGCCGGTGATCACGTGGTCTACAAAACGAATGCGCAGGGACGCGTCATCTTGCTGCTCGGCACCAAGGGCGTATCGGGTACCGACTCCACCCATTTCAACCTGCCCACCGATGTCGCTTTCGCAGCCAATGGCGATATTTACGTCAGCGACGGCTACGGCAGTGCACGGGTGGTCAAATACTCGGCAGACGGGGAATATCTGTTGCAGTGGGGCAGGAGAGGAACAGGTCCGGGAGAGTTCGGGTTGCCGCACAACCTGGTGGTCGATGCCCAGGGGCGGGTTTACGTGACCGATCGGGACAACCAGCGCATTCAGGTTTTCGATTCCGAAGGCAAGTTTCTCGACCAGTGGAAGGATGTCGGGGGGGTCTCCACGCTCTTCATGACCCATGACCAACACATTTGGACGGGCGGAGTTCTGCGGAACCTAAAAGGGGAGGTCGTGGCAAGATTGCCGGGAAACCCGGGCGGGCACGGCACGACCGTCACGGAGTCGGGAGACGTCTTTATCGCGCAACTCAGCGGGATGGTGCAGAAGTTCGTGAAGCACTGAAGTGGCGTAAGCCACGGACACCAAGTCAGGAGGGCACGACGCGATCATTCACTTTGACAACGAGCTGATGGTTCAGGATACTGTTGATACATCTGAGTGTTGTTACGCAGGCGACCCGAGTACGAAGGCGTTGCGAGACGGAAGAGTGAGTCGCTTGCGTTACAACGATATGAAGGGAGCCGTTCGGGGAGGGCTGCGGGTCTATGGATTTTGAATCGGGTGGGTCAAAGGCCTTGAAGGTAGGCTGCAGACCTTTCGAGAGCGACAACGGTGCGAGAGGGCCTGGCTCCGGGGCTAGAATAGGAGTTTCGTTTCAGAAATCCGGACCGCTACAACGATCAACGCGGCCTAGCGGTCGATGCCGAAGCCTCTGCTGACCGAATCACCCAAAGGAGAACTCTCATGAACAAATCCATCAAGATCATCATCTCCGCCGTCCTCGGCTCCGTCCTCTTCGGTACGGGTCTGCTGATCGGCGCCGACCACGAGTCGAAGATCGAGAAACCCTCGTCAGTCATCCATGTGGTCACACTCGATTGGAAATCCGACGCCAAGCCGGAGCAGATCAAGGCTGCGCTCGACGGCATCGCCAACATGGACTATCCAGGGCTCAAGAGAGTCTGGCTGCGCTCGATCAAGTCGCAGACCAAACAGGCCGCCTTCGTCATGGAATTCGAGAGCGAGAAGGCGCTCGAGGACTACGCCGGCAGCGAGGCCCAGAAGACTTGGTACAAA
>JAPULP010000321.1 GCA_027294815.1 Gemmatimonadota bacterium
ACGAGCGACCGTGTTGGCCTTGGGCATCATGCCCTATATCTCCGCCTCGATCATGTTCCAGTTGGCTGGGGCGGTATTCCCGATAGTAGAGAAACTGCAGAAGGAAGAAGAAGGCCGGAAAAAGATCACGCAGTGGACCCGATACATGACGGTCGTGCTGTCGCTCGGCCAGGCATACGGGTTTGCGATCTTCAGCGAGACCATGGGCGCCGTGCCCGATCCCGGTTGGAGTTTTCGCTTCATCACCATACTCACGCTGACGACCGGTGCCGTGTTCGTGATGTGGTTGGGTGAGCAGATTACCGAGCGTGGGATCGGGAACGGTATGAGCCTGCTCATCTTCTTCTCGATTATCGAAGGTATGTGGCCCGGTATTTTCCGGACCTTGGACTTCGTCAATCAGGGAGTGATCACGTTCCCGGCGCTCGTGGTGCTGGGTGCGGTCATGGTTGGCGTCATCGCCGGCGTCGTCCTACTGACGGTGGCGGCGCGACGCATACCGATCCAGATTCCCCGCAAGGTCATGGGCCGCGGCAGGATCCGTGAAGGTGCGAAGACCTATATCCCGATCCGGCTCAACTCCTCCGGCGTGATGCCGATCATCTTCGCCCAATCGATCATCATCGTCCCGGGTACGCTGGCCACGTTCAGCAACCTGCCGACGCTGCAGGCGATGTCGGACGCGTTCCAGCCCGGCACGACGACGTACTACATCAGCTACTCGATGCTGATCATCTTCTTCACGTACTTCTACACGTCGATCATCTTCAATCCGGTGGATCTCGCCGAAAACCTCAAGAAGCAGGGCGGGTTCATTCCCGGTGTAAAGCCGGGAGCGGCAACGGCGGATTACATCGATGACGTGTTGAGCAGGGTGACATTGCCGGGATCGGTTTTTCTCACGATCGTCGCGTTACTTCCCTTCTTCATCTTAGATGCGTTCAACGTTCCGTTCTATTTCGGTGGAACCGCGATCCTCATCATCGTCGGTGTTGCGCTCGACACCATGCAGCAGGTGCAGCAACACTTGCGAGTGCGTCACTACGACGAATTCATGAAACAGGGCCGACTGAAGTTCCGCGGGCGCCGGCGCTACTCGTAAACCCCTCCATCGCCATGAACATCGTCTTGCTCGGGGCACCGGGAGCCGGGAAGGGAACGCAGGGAGACATCCTGGCGGGCAAGCTCGGTGTGTCGAAGATCGCGACCGGCGACCTGCTGCGAGCCGCCGTCAAGGAGGGTACGCCGCTTGGGAAACAAGCGCAGGAATACATGAACAAAGGCGAGCTGGTGCCCGACGACGTGATTCTCGGGATCGTTGAGGAGAAGCTCGCTTCGCGGGATGCCGCCAAGGGCGTGATCATGGACGGTTTCCCTCGTACGATTGCGCAAGCCGAGGCGGTGGACGACCTGCTGTCAGCCCGTGGTTCCCGGGTGGACAAGGTCGTTACCTTTGATGTACCGGACGGCGAGTTGGTTATTCGCATGCTGGGGCGGGCGCAGGTGGACGGTCGCTCCGACGACACGCCCGACACCATCCGGAAACGATTGGAAGTGTACCGGAGTGAAACGGCCCCGCTTATCTCGTACTATAAACGCCAGAGTGTCGTGACCAGCATTGACGCAACCGGTACTATTGACGACGTGGCAGGCCGCGTGGAAAGCGCGTTGGCAGACTTGTGATTACGATCAAGTCGGCCCGCGAAGTGGAGGTCATGGCCGCCGCCGGACGTATCCTTACGGATACGCTCGTGCTCATCGAGTCCCACACGCGGCCGGGGGTTACCACCGAAGACCTGGATCGGCTCGCGGAAGATTTCATTCTGGGCCATCCCGGAGCGCTCCCGTCGTTCAAAGGGCTGTACGATTTCCCCAAGTCGTTATGCACATCCATCAACGATGAGATCGTGCACGGCATTCCGTCCAAGAGCCGTGAGTTGCAAGATGGCGACATTGTCAGCGTAGACTGCGGCGTATGCTTGGAAGGTCTCCACGCCGATTCAGCCCGAACGATCCCGGTGGGTGAAATCAGCGCTGATGTGGAGCGATTGCTCTCAGTGACACGCGAGGCACTGGACGCGGGTATCACGGCTGCCGTCATCGGCAACCACACGGGCGATATCGGTCACGCCGTGCAGCAGATTGCGGAAGCGGCCGGTTACACCGTCGTGCGCGAGTTGGTGGGCCACGGAATCGGCACGCGGTTCCACGAAGAGCCGCAGATTCCCAATTTCGGCACGCCCGGTCGCGGACACAGTCTGACCGAGGGCATGACACTCGCGATCGAACCGATGGTCAACGCCGGTAAACGCGACATCCGCACCCTCAAGGACAAGTGGACGGTCGTGACCGCCGATGGCTCGCTCTCCGCCCACTTCGAGCACACGGTGCACGTCCACCCGGACGGACCTCGTATCCTCACCGCCGGACCCGCAACGACCGCCGCGGAGTAACGCGCGCTAGCGCGCGATTTGAAATTGCAAATTTGCAATCTTCTACACCCCGACCCCCGACTCCCGACTCCCGACACCCGACACCCGACACCCCACACCCTACACCCTCCCTCCCACGTCCCTGATCTTCGGCTCCAGTAGGTGATCGGCCAGGCGCGTCCGCAGCCGTAGCGCGCTCCCATCCACCCCATCCACCGCCGCTTCTGGAACGAGTCCCACGAACTCGCTGTGGCTCACGGCGACGCCAACACGCTCCGCCTCGCGTTGTACGGTCTCGAAAACCGCGACCGGTGTCGTCGTGACAGGATCGAGCAGGTTCATCGACACCTGTGCTCTGCCGGCGACATGAAACCCTTTTGCTTGGAGATCGGGTAGCCCACCTGCCGGCGTCCGAATGCGACCGGCGACGTCGCGGGCCACGCCGGCGTCGTTCGTGTCGAGAAACACATTGAATGCGACGAGAAACGTGCGAGCGCCGACGGCCGTCGCGCCTGCTGTGGGATGGACTCTGGGGCCCCCGTAGTCCGGAGTGGTCGCCGGGGTCGCGCCGATCGTCGAGACCAGTTGCTCGAAGCCGCCCCGGCGGAACGCATGCGGGACGTTGCGCCCCGCGGTCGTCGCCGCCTGACCGTACAGAAAGACGGGCACGCCGAGTTCTCGAGCCAGACGGTCACCCAGTGCGGATGCGAGCGCGACACAGTCTTTCATAGTCGTATTTGCCAGGGGCACGAAGGGAACGACGTCGGTTGCCCCGATACGCGGGTGTTCACCGCTATGTCTGGTGAGATCGATCCGCGTTACGGCGACCCGGGCGGCTTGGAAGACCGCCTCGAGGACGGAGCGGTGTTCGCCGGCGATCGTAAAGACCGACCGGTGATGCGAGGTGTCACGGTGAATGTCGAGTAGGTGGGAGTGCGGAACGGTACTGATGGCATCGGCAATCGCATCGATCACCGACACATCACGTCCTTCGGAGAAGTTGGGGACGCACTCTACCCAGCCCATTCACCGCACCCCTGACGGAAAGACGGAAGGACGGAAAGACCCTGCCCGTCGCTGCCCCTTGCTGCCCCCTGCTGCCCCTTGATGCCTCTTGATGCCCCTCCATGCCCCTAGATGTCTCTTGATGCCTCTCGATGCCCCTTGATCCCTCATGACGCCCCAAGTCTCTCCATCAACCAGTCATGCATCGCCGGGTTCCCGGCAACGATAGAACCGTGTTTGATGACGTCGTGTGACCCGTCGATGTCGGTCACGACACCGCCGGCCTCGCGAACGAGTAACGCTCCTGCCGCGACGTCCCACGGTGCGAGTTGCAACTCCCAGAATCCGTCGAAACGACCCAGCGCGACATCGACCAGGTCGAGCGCCGCGGAGCCGGCACGGCGTATGCCGGCGGTGTCGCGCAACAAGCTGGCAAACTGGTCGAGGTACTCGGGAAGTCGGTCCGGCACTTTGAAGGGGAATCCGGTTCCTATGAGGCTGGTGGAGGGGTCGTTCACCGTGGAGACCCGGAGCTGCTGGTCTCCTTGCCACGCGCCGCCGTCGGCTACGGCTGTGTATGTCTGATTTCGGGGCACGTCGACGACGACGCCGATCGTCGGAACCCCGCCCGCCACGGCCGCGATGCTGACGGCATACGCCGGGTAGTCATGCAAATAGTTGGTGGTTCCGTCGAGTGGGTCCACGACCCACACCAGTTCGGCGGGGTGCTCGTCGGGTGTGAACTCCTCGCCACGCACGGCGGAGTTAGGGACTTGCTCGAGGAGGTACGCGGCGATGATTCGCTCCGACTCTCGATCCACCTCGGTGACGAAATCGCTGACGCCCTTTCGACTCCAGGAGGCCGGGTCCGTAGGCCTCGTTGCCTGTCGAATGAACGCTGCGGCTCGACGGGCGGCGGTAACCGCAACCGCGAGTAAGTCGTGATGTTCAAGCACCTTGCGAGCCTTTCCGTGCCTCCATAGCTTCACTGAATGTCGCGAATATTCTCCGGCATTCAGCCGTCGGGCGAACTCCATATTGGTAACTATCTCGGCGCCGCGAAGAACTGGGTCGATCTTCAGGACGATCACGAGTGCTTCATCTGCATCGTGGACTATCATGCCATCACGCAGGCCTATGATATCGAGGCCCTCGAGCGGCGCACGGTCGACATGGCGGTGGGGTTGCTCTCCGCCGGGATCGATCCGGAAAAGTGTGTCCTGTTCGCTCAGTCCCATGTCGCCGAACACACGGAGCTCGCCTGGGTGTTCACGACGGTCACGCCGATCGGCGAACTCGAGCGCATGATACAATTTAAGGATAAGTCGCGTCGGCAAGAAAGCGTACTGGCAGGATTGCTCAACTATCCCGTGTTGCAAGCAGCGGACGTTTTGCTCTACAAGGCGGATCTCGTTCCCGTGGGTGAGGATCAGGTTCAGCACGTGGAGCTAATGCGGGAGATAGCGCGCAAATGGAACGCGAGATACGCACGGGGATTTTTCCCGGAGCCACAAGCGCAGATTGGTGCTGCCAAGCGCATACAGGGACTCGATGGGCGGGGGAAGATGTCGAAGAGTCTCGGCAACACCGTTGGCATCCTCGACGAACCCGACGAGATTTGGGAGCGGATACGTTCCGCGAAGACCGATCCCGCGCGTGTCACACGCAAGGATCCGGGAACGCCGGAAAAATGCAACATCTATGCACTCCATCAGCATTTCTCTTCGCTTCCGGTGATTGACGACGTCGCAGAAAAGTGTCGGACGGCAGGGTGGGGGTGCATCGACTGCAAGCGCGTATTGACCGACAACATCGCCGACTATTTTGCGCCGATGCGACAACGCGCTAGTGAGCTGCGCCAATCACCAGGCCAGGTGAGTGACATCTTGGCCGCCGGCGCCGCGAAGGCGAGCGTTGTCGCGAACGAAACGATGATCGGCGTGCGTTCGCACATGGGGTTCTTGCCGGCGACGCAGACGCAGCCGGCTGAAAGGTAGGGATGGACGGAAGTATCGTTCGAGATCTGCGGTTGGACCTCCTGCTGCACCTCGTCCTAGCCGTTGTCCTCGGTGGAGCCATCGGTCTCGAGCGCGAGTTGCAGCAAAAGGCCGCGGGCCTTCGCACCAACATTTTGATCTGCACCGGTGCGGCACTCTTCACCGACCTTTCGCTCGCGATGACCTCTGAGTTCGGGGACCCGTCCCGGATCGCGGCGCAGATCGTGACCGGTGTTGGCTTCCTCGGTGCCGGCACGATCATTCAGGGGCGTGGTATCGTGACCGGTCTGACCACGGCTGCCACAATGTGGATGGTCGCTGCGATCGGTATGGCGGTTGGGTTTGGCGCCATGTTGGAAGCCACCGGCACGACGTTGTTGGTGGTGGTGGTGTTGGTAGCGCTGCGGCCGATTGAACGGTGGATCGAGAAGCGCAAGCGGCCGCAATCCGAGGAAGCAACGTGACCAGATCGATGATGAAATATTCTCTCCGAACAGGTTGCTAACGCATGGAAAATGTCATCAAGGCCGCCGTCGAGCGGGGTGCTTCCGACCTTCACATCAAAGCTGGGGACGTCTTTCGCGCGCGGATCGACGGCGAGTTCACGCCGCTGACCAAGCAGCGCCTGACGCCGGAGCAAACGAAGGCCATCGCCCTGCAGTTGATCCCCAATGAGGCGGACCGTAAACGGATTGATTCGATTCGCGACTACGATTGTTCGTGGGGTGCTCCGGGTATCGGCCGGTTTCGGGTGAACCTGCTGCGGCAACGTTCCTCGTTCATGGTGGTGATGCGCGCCATTCCTTTCAACGTGCCCACCACGGAGTCCCTCAATCTTCCGCCCGTGATTGCGAAGATCGCAGAGGGGGAACATGGGCTGATTTTGGTGACCGGTCCGGCCGGGAGCGGAAAGAGCTCGACCATCGCCGCCATGATTCAGCAAATCAACTCGACCATGAG
>JAPULP010000322.1 GCA_027294815.1 Gemmatimonadota bacterium
TGGTCCTGATCGAGAACGGCTTTATAGCGCATCGGACTGAGCAGAAAATCTACATACCGGTTCTTGCGGAAGAAAAAGATTCCGTTCTCCACGGTGATACCGAATCGGCTGCTGTAGCGGCGGCGACAGTACTCATTCGCACCTTGGTGGTGATGAACGAGCTGTCACGCGAAGGGGCGGAGTTCCCGAGCCATGAAGATGGAGTGATCATCGCGACGGCAGGCTCCGCGGTCGGACTCGAACTCATCTCACTCGCCTGGCCGTCTTATCAACTCGACGCACAGCGCGGTGGTGACGTACGCGTATCCGTAAACGACGAACGATCGTTTGCGCCTGCTTTGCTGCAGGATTTGTCGGCCATTGCCGTGCGTGATTTCGAAGAGACCAAACCGACAATCATGTTTCGCATGGTGGTGCGCGGGTTGCTGAAGGAAGCGGCCGTCACCGCCGCGGAGGCAGCCGGCGAGGACGCGGCCGGCGACGTAGGTGGGTTCCTGGGCCGTGTCGCCTCACGGGCGTTTGCCGTGGCGACCGAGCGGGCAGATACGCGGAGCTGGTCCACCCTGCCGGCCGAGTTGTTGTTGGCTCGATTCCATTTGTCGCCGGGACAGCACACCTTGCGAATCAGTTTCGACGGGTTGTTCGACAGGCGCGAACTGCTCGAGTTCGACATCGAGATCCGCGCCGGCGATGTCGTGACCCACACCGTGGCGATCCTGGGTAATGATGAGGGAGATCACGGTCGGTTTGCCGCCGCTGCAAAGGGCGTGCGGTATGTGGCCCCCGCGACCCCCGATATTGGAGAAAATACGAAATCCGACCGCCGCCATCGTCGGCGAGATAGGTGACTCTGAGGGATAGCTGTCCGACCGTCCGACTGTCAGATTTTTCTCGTCTTCCTCCGCATGAAATCCATCAAGATGTACTGCCCCAAGGTCACGGTGTTGGTAAAGTAGGCCTTCCCGCGTGAGATCTCGCACACCTTCTTGACGAATTGCACGAGGGAGTGTTCGCGGGCGAGCATGAACGTGTTGATGATGATCCCGGAACGCTTGCAGTTCGCGACCTCGCTGAACGTCTGGTGCAAAATCCGTGGGTCGAGTCCCATGGAATTCACGTAAATGCTTCCGTCCGGCAACGTGAGCGCTGATGGTTTGCCATCGGTGATCATGATGATCTGGCGCATGTCTTTCTTCTGCGCCAAGAGCAAACGGCGAGCAAGTTTGAGTCCTTCAGCCGTGTTGGTGTGATACGGTCCTACCTGCGCGTGAGCTAAGCGCGATAACGGAATTTCCTCCGCCGAGTCGTGAAACAGCACGACGCGAAGTGAGTCGCCTGGGAATTGCGTTCGAATGAGGTGCGTCAGGGCGAGTGCGACCCGCTTGGCGGGCGTAAAACGATCCTCGCCATACAGGATCATCGAGTGCGAACAATCGAGCATGAGTACTGTGGCGGCACTGGAGCGGTACTCGGATTGGTACACCATCAGGTCCGGGTAATCGATGTCGATCGGAAACTCGAGACCGCCGCGCTCGATCGCGTTGGCCAGCGTGGCATTGACGTCGAGGTTGAGCGTGTCGCCGAACTCATATGGCTTTGACGCCGCTTCCGCTTCAATCCCGGTAGACAGATACGCCGTGTCGTGGCTGCCAAAGCTCGATTTGCCGATGCTGCCGAGCAGGTGCTTGAGCGCTTGATACCCGAGGAAATCGATTCCTTTATCGGTCAGGTTGAAGTTGACCTGCTGTGCAGCCGAATGCGCCTGCCCACCCGGGCCCAGTACTTCTTGGTACGCGTCGGGCATGTTGGGAGAGTGTTCCGTCGTGAGGTATCCCTCATCGATCAACCGCTGGATGATTTGATCGATCAGTTCCGCCAGATCCTGTTGGATTTGGTGATCTCGTTCTTCGTCGCCGGTCGACTCACCACGGAGTATCTGCAGCATCTCGGGCGTGAGCTTGCCCGATTGCGTGAGCGCGTCCATGATCGCTTGCCGCAACGCGTCCATGGATCGGTCGCCCTCTTCGTCACCGAATTCCCCCCAATAGGGATGCTGGAATGGGCCACCAGCGAATCCGGACTGCAGCAGGAAATCGCCCAGCTGGTCCATCAACTCCTGCAGGTTGACCGCATCGGCCATCCCGGGGATGAATTTGGAATACGTCGTATACCGCATGTTTCCAATTTAAGGCTGTTGAGGCGTTACGCGAGCCCGGCCGGGACAATTCGCCGCACTTGTTGAATGTCTCGGTTCCGGTGATAGTTCTCGCAATGCCTGAGGAGACTGCGGTAGACCCGCAATCATCGGACGTTTCCCACGAAACGTTGCCGCCGCGTCGATTCGGCGCGCTCGGACACCCTAATTTCCGCTTGTATTTCGCTGGCCATCTCGTTTCTCTCGTGGGTTGGTCGATGCACTCGGTGGCACAACCCTGGCTGGTACTCGTCCTTACCGACTCACCGTTCTACGTCGGCTTAGTGGCCATGCTGGGCACTTTTCCGATCATGATCTTTTCTCTTCTCGGCGGAGTGGTTGCCGACCGGTTTCCGAAACGTCGGGTTTTGCTCATAACCCAGACACTGTCGATGATCATCGCTCTGTTGCTTGCGGCGGTCGTCCTCACCGATGTGGTATCGCTGACCCACGTCATGATAGCCTCGACGCTGCTAGGTATGACCGCGGCGTTCGACATCCCCGGCCGGCAGGCGTTTCTGGTGGATCTGGTGGGAAAGCCGGATCTGATGAATGCCATCGCGCTCAACTCGGCGTCTTTCAACAGTTCTCGCGTCATCGGGCCCGGCGTGGCCGGATTGATCATTAGCACCGTCGGTGTCGGAGCGTGCTTCTTGATCAACGGTGTATCGTACATTGCGCTGATCTTTGCGTTGGTGATGATACGCCTTGTCACGATCCCGGTTGCCGCTTCGATGACCTCACCCCCATCGACGGTTCGCGCCGGACTTTCCTATGTTGCTGCGAATCGCCGTATGCGGGCACTCATCTTGATGATCGCGTTCGCCAGCGTTTTTGGGTTTCCTTTCTACGTGTTGCTTCCGGTAATCGCGAGAAACGTGTTGGGGCTCGGCTCGTCGGAGTTTGGGTGGATGGTGTCGGCCTCCGCCCTGGGAGCGGTGGTTGCGGCTCTCGGTCTCGCAACGTTGGGGCGTCGCGTACCCAAGGGACGGGTGATCGCCATTGCCGCGCCGACGTTTGGGGTGTGTGTGTCGCTATTGGGTCTTGCGCGGTCTTTCCCGCTGCTGCTCGTGTTACTGATGTTTACCGGTTTTTTCCAAGTGGTGCACACCGCGACGACCAATACCTTGGTGCAGTCATTGGCGCGGGACGAGTTCCGCGGCCGCGTGATGTCCGTGTACTCGTTGGCCTTTCTCGGTTTGATGCCGATCGGATCGTTCCTGGCTGGTACGGTGGCCGAGCGATGGAACACAACCGCGTGGTTGTCAGTAGCGGGACTGATCTGTGCTGGTCTGATGCTACTCGTGCTACGCTTGGAACCGGAACTTCGTGAAATGAGATAAGGACTACCAGCAGACTTTTTTTGCAACGTCGACGATCAGGTCCACGGCGCCTTCGTAAGTTACCAACGTGGAGTTCACGACGATGTGATAATTCGCAGCGTCGTTCCAGTCGCGTTGGTAGTGGGTCCGTACGTAATCCTTGCGCGCGTGGTCCCTCGCGTCGACGATACGCTCTGCTTCTTTCGCGTCCACATTGAGACGCTTACAGGCGGAGCGGACGCGATCGTCGTGCGGCGCTACGATGCGGACGTGCAAGGCGTCGTCGCGCTGGTCGAGTCTCGCCTGTGACCCTCGCCCGACCAGCACGACATTGCCGTGATCGGCGGCTTCCTGAATGACCGCTTCGGTCATCCGAACGATATCGTCTGACGATGGATTGGACTTGGGGGAGATATCGCTGGTTGCGAGGAAGAGTTCAGGCGAAGACACCGCGAGTGTGTTCGCAAGGCGTTCGATGAGGCTCGCGACACGCTCCTCCCGTTGGGCGACTTCCTCGGGGGACAGACCGACTCGCTCGGCGACTCGATCGACGAATTCGTTGTCGACAATCGTCCAACCGAGTTTTTCTGCCACCATCTTTGCGATGACGGAACCGCCGGACGCGTACTGTCGGGAGACCGTGATGACGCCCAAGGCCGTATTATGTAAAGAGGTTCGGGGTCCCTCCGCCAGATCCAAACGACGGCGGTGTGTCGGTTACCGTGCGCGCGTACCCGATTTCCTCAGTGCTCGTTAGACGCTTCCTGGCCACCAAGCCCTCCAGGACCAATTCGCTTGCTGCCACCATGGTAGCAGGGTCTTTCTTCGGGGCCAAACCGGCTTTTTCGACGATACCGAAGAGGCCGGGGACGACACCGAGCCCTTTTAGGCAAACGTCTGCCCGCTCGTCACGGGAAATCTTCAAAGCGCCGCCTTCTTCGAACCACTTGATGATTTCCTCGCAGTCGATGGAACCGAGATGGTTGTCGAACGTGGCGCCGGTCGCCCGCTTCACGATATCCATTGCGATCTTTTCCGCGCCCTCCAACTCACCTTCGTACTCCAATTCGAGTTTTCCGGTTATCGCGGGCAGCGCGGCATGGACGTCGGTCACGCGGGGAACCACGCGGCGTTCTCTTGTGATAATGGCGCGGCGTTCCGCGTTGGAAACCACGGTCTCGAGCAGGCTGATCGGCAGCCGCTGGCTGACTCCCGACCGGCGGTCGACACGCTTGTCGGTGCGGGCCTCAAACGCCACTCGCTCGGCGATCTCGGAAATGAATCGTGGGATGTCGATTTGGCGCCCATCACGTTCGGTCCACGCCTCCTGCTGGGTGATTTGCAAACCCAATTCGAGCGTAGGCGGATAATGAGTCATGATCTCGCAGCCCAACCGATCCTTGAGCGGCGTAATGATCTTGCCGCGCGCGGTGTAGTCCTCGGGGTTGGCGGAAAATACCATTAGGACGTCGAGCGGCAGGCGAATCGGGTAACCCTTGATCTGGATGTCGCCTTCTTGAAGAATGTTCAAGAGACCCACCTGGATCTTTCCTGCTAAATCCGGCAATTCGTTGATGGCGAAGATCCCGCGATTCCCTCGTGGCAGCAGACCGTAATGAATCGTAAGCTCGTCTGAGAGCAGGTGACCCCCGCGGGCGGCTTTGATTGGATCTACGTCGCCGATGATATCCGCGATGGTGACGTCGGGTGTGGCGAGCTTTTCTACATACCGCTGTTCGCGCGGCACCCAATCGATGGGAGTATCATCACCGCGCTCTTCGATGAGTTGACGGCCGTACTTCGAGATGGGAGCGAATGGATTGTCGTTGATCTCGCTTCCCGCAATGATCGGCATCTCCTCATCGAGCAAACCCACCAATGCGCGTAGGATGCGACTCTTCGCCTGTCCGCGCAGTCCCAGCAGAACAAAATTGTGACGCGACAAAATCGCGTTGGTCATTTGTGGGAGGACCGTGTCGTCGAACCCGAGAATACCGGCAAAGGGTTTGTGTTTCTCCTCGATCGTGCAAATGAGATTTTGACGGACCTCTTCCTTTACCGAACGCCGGTGCCGAGCCGGATTGCCCCACTCAGTGTTCTTCAGTTCGCCAAGCGTCCGAGCTTCGTAGGTCATAGAGGAGATATACCACTTCGTGTCGGTGTATCAACCCCCTCGAATAAAGAGGTCGATGAGTCGCACAACCACGACGCCGTGTGCCGGGAGCGACAGCGTAACGGTCGGGTCCGCACTCACTGGTACCTCACCCAGATGGCGTTCCAGTGCATCGACGAGCCGCGCGCCGCGAAAGCCGAGGATACCCGCGGCAAGTTTGACATCACGCGATACGCCGAGGAGTTCTTGGATATAGACGATAGCGCCGTCCTCATTGTCGGCCTGTTTCATGCCGAGCACGGCAACAGCCGGTTGATCCACGGTTACCATGGCGCCGAAACGGGGAAGACGGCCCGATCCACTCGCATTCGCTACCACAGGAGTGACGACAAAGGGCTCGGCGCTCCACCCGAAATGCCACGGCTCGTCCGGGGGCGCGTACGGAGACGCCACCTTGAGGCGGTAACGTGACCGTCCGGGTATGCCGAGACTCACGAAATGCCCGTTCACATCGCACGCCGTGTAGGGAGCGTCCAACCCACGGAAGAGAATTTGCCAACTGTCTGGGGATTCTAGCCGAACCCACCGCAAGTGAGCGGCCGGGCCGATGGGAGACTCCGACTCCTCAAACCCTGCTGGCGTTTCCCAAGTGACGTGTGGTTGATCAATGTCGAAAAAATAGTCGTACTGGACCGTGTCGATCTCGTCGCTTTGGAATTCGTTCGTGATGTCGATCCACGGCAGCGATTCGTAACCGGTGACCGTGGTCGTCAACATCCCGCGATCCGTTCGGCGCTCCGCGATCAGACGCATGCCGATTTCCGGGAGTCGGAGCCGCGTCACGCGTTCCAGCAGCGCTCCGCGAAACGCATTCAATCCGGCCGGTCCCGAGCGAACCCACTCGCGCTCGTTCGGGCGGTGGTAGAGGGAGGAGATAGCCCCGGTCTGCGGATCGAGTCGGACCGTCAAGAACTGACCGAAGACACTGTGTGTACCGCGTTGCTCAAACGGTTCAGGTGCCGACGATGATCGTCCCAGCATGTACGCGTACCCCAGGGCCGGGACGTCGGTCGCTAGCTGCTCAGAACCGTCGGGCATTGTGACGAGGTCGGTTCTCGGTATGGGCGACGGATTGAGTACCAGCGTCCCGTCGAGTGCAACATCGAGGTGCTCGGCTAGGCCGCGGATACTCGGTTCGCGCGAACGTAGAACCAGATTGAGAGGAGCGAGAAGATCCTCGACGTGGGTTGTGCGTTGCATCTCCCGAGCGCTATTGGCGAGTTCGAGCTGTGCAACGGAGGGCACGGATCGGCGTAATGCAGACGTCGATCCTGGGACCGTCACACTTCCGGACTGTGCTATCCGTGTCGCCTCGCGAAAAAAGTCATCGGGCGTGCCAACGGCGATATGGGGAAACGCGTATCGGGAATTCCAATCGGAAACTGATTGGGCCATCTGCCCCAGTTGGTGGTCCACGGTTGTTTGTATCACGAGCGCAGTGGTAGTGCCATACGATGGTGCCAGGAGCGCCGGGGTTTCGGCGAGCCACCGTTCGACCTCACGCGCCATTACATCTCCACCTTCCGAAAACCCCAAGTCAGCGGCAGTGCTTCCAGGTAGAAGCGACACTGCCGTGATCAACGAGTCATCGCGGCCTCGCAGCGTGTGGAACACGTTGCCGGGTTCGTCGTTCAATAGGGCGGCGTGCGTAACCTCAACACCGGAGAGAGCGAGCGCACTGGATCGCATCTTGAGCAATTGCGCATCACCGATTGCGACCGACGAGAGTGGGATGCCGAAATCACGATCCAACTGCAACGCCGCGTGAGCCGCACGCAGAAACGCGACGTGATCAAACGCTTCCGGCAACTGATTGCCGGTCGGAAGGGGGTTGCCTGAAACCTTCAGCGCGCGAAGCGTGTCCAATGCGGCGAACCGACGCCACCGAGGAAGACCCTCCAACAATCGGGCGAGGTCGTGAGGGTCGGCCACGGTAATCCAGTGCAGTGTCCACCTCGGTTGAGGAGCCAACCGGTGTGGTGTGCGGAGCGGCCTGGCCAGGCCCGGCATTTCCAGCTGGCTGACGATTCGCGTCTCACCGCGCAGGGACAGCCACAGTTCGCCAAACAAACTCCCGCCCATACCTAGAGCGCCCGCCGTCCCCAGCAATCGCCGTCCAGTTTGGTCGTAAACGCGGAGTCGGCCTGCTGGCGCGTCCGCGTTGTGGATGGCAAACCGTACCAGTGTCGTTTCGCCGACGGGGTGGGCGTAGAACACGGTTGGCGTGGCTTCGACGCTTGGGGCGGATCGCTTTCGCCGAAGGAGCGATGCAGAACCGCTGACAGCGGCCAGCGAAGTAAGAAAGTCTCGGCGATTGGTCACGTAACGGAGATCGCGCCCTCGGTCACGGCTCCAACTCGAAGGGAATCGAGGTGATGACGGCGGTTGCGCCCGCTGCAGTCACGAGCCGGTCCGTGTCGACCTGGCGTTTGACGATCCCCAGCCCGATGTGTTGCTCGAAGGGCGGCAGCCACGCAACGCTACTCACGCGTCCAATGGGTTTGTCGTCTTGATAGATTGACGGATTCGTTGGGTCGGGCTTTCCCTCCCAAATCAAACCGGTCAAGTACTTGTTGACGCGACCCCGGAAATGGACCCGCGCTACGGTCTCCTGGCCCGTGTAGCACCCTTTTGTATACGATACGCCGTTGTTCTCGTCGAAGCGCACTTCTTGAGGCAGTGTCTTGTCATCTATTTCCGCGCCGAGACGAGGCCACCCCGCCAAAATCCGAGTCAATTCCAACGCCGATGCGACCGCGACAACCGCGCCGGCCTGACGTAAGGAGTCGAGTATCGTCGAAACGCCTTCGCGGTCCAGTTGAATCTGCAGCCCGAATGGGGCGGGATGTGTTGGGCGAGAGACGACACATGCCGCCCCCCCCACCACGGTGTTGCTGCTCACGCCCGGTTCGGGCACACCGATTCCTGCCCGGCCGGCGACGTCTAGGGTCTCCGGTCCGGCAATCCTGAGGATCGCAAACTGATCCGAGTGGTCGCTCGCGCGGGCAAGCCTTGGAGGAAGGAACCGTTTGAAGGTGCTAAACAACGAGTCCGCGCCTCGAGCCGGGACGGTGAGCCATGCATGGCTTCCGTGCCGTGCCACCCACAGGTCGCAAACGATCATGCCCTTTTGCGTCAAGATGGCGGCGTAGAGGAAAGAGCCATCGCCCGCTCCCTCGATATCGTTCGTCAGAAGCCCTTGAAGGCAGGGAATGACGCCATGTCCAGTGACATCAATGATGCCTACGTCGTCTTCTGCTACGATCGCGCCGGCGACGGCAGCCTCTGCCTCCGGACGGCTGATTTCGTCGTCGGCTACCACATACGGCACAGAAACAGACTTTGTACTCTCCATGACAGTTGGAAATGTAGCACCAGGCATTATGGATCGCTGCCGCCTCCGTAGTAGCCAGCCCGCCTATATGACAAATCCAAGAACTCGACGGGGTGGACGACGGGTAATGTCTTGCGGGACGCCAAGATACCCGCTCCGATCTGCATGACACAGCCCGGATTTGCCGTCGCCACTGCGTCAGCGCCGGTTTCGGCCAGCGATTCGAGCTTGTTGGCAAGAACCTGTTGCGCCAACCCCGGTTCGATGACTGAGTACACGCCGGCGCCGCCGCAACAGTGCGCGGCGTTAGCCGGACTACACACCTGTAAGGCCGGGATGGCTTCCAGCATTTTGAGCGGTTGGTCGGTAACGCGTTGTGCGTGTTGCAAATGGCATGGTGGATCCACCGCCACCTTCATCGGTACCGCCGCTCCTGGTCGGGGTCCACGTTCCGCCAGCACCTCGGTGACATCTCTGACCCGGGCGGCAAAGGCGATCGCCGCCTCTTCGATGGGGTCACCCTGCAAGAGGGTGCCGTAATCCTTGAGCGTTGCGCCACACCCGGCCGCGTTGACGACGACCGTGGCGTCCGCGTGTTGGCGGAATGCCATGACGTTTTGACGGGCGAGTGCGCGTGCATCATCGAGCAACCCCGCATGCGCGTGGAGCGCCCCGCAACATCCCTGTTGGGGCACCGACAGCAGGTTGACCCCGTTCACAACGAGTGTTCGTTCGGTTGCATCGTGCACATGCGAAAAAAGATCGTCCATGATGCAGCCACGGAACACCACCGCCGTGCCGGGCGGTAGGGCGGTACGGCGGTAGGGCGGTAACTCCTCCCCAATGCCTTCCGTCCTTCCGTCCTTCCGTCCTTCCGTCTTCCCGTCCAGCGTCATTTTGCTCGCCGCCAACATGCCAAACGAGAAGCCCAACCGTGACCGGCCGGCGAGGCGCCGCGCAATAGGTCGCAACAGCCGGCTCGCTCTCAACGCCGGCCGGCGAAGCCGAGGCTCTGCCATGACAGCGAGCACGAGTCGCGCGACCCACGGAACACCGTGTGCCTTCGCCAGAGCTTCGCGCGTGTGTTCGAGCGCCGGGCCGTACTCAACCCCGGATGGGCACGCGGATTCGCACGCCCGGCATCCGAGACATCGGTCGAGGTGGTATGCGAGTTTTTCGTCAGTGATTGGCAAGTCTCCCCGAGCGGCGGCTTGCATCAAGACGATGCGACCACGGGGACTATCCGCCTCATCACCAGTAACGACGTATGTAGGACAGGCTTCCAAGCAAAAACCGCAATGCACGCAGGGATCCAACCCGGCGACGCTATCGGTCACGTCTTGGCCCCGAGAGCCGTCACGAGCGTGTGGTTCGGATCGAAGGTGTCGCGAAGCGATTCCATGAGCCGGTTGACACCTTCGCGATAGGCACCGAAGTGTCCCAACGAGCTAGCAACACTCCACGGTGCTCGCTCGATCGTGATAGGCATCTCGATTTGCGCCGCGGTATGTCTCAAGAGTTGCAGTCGATCGGTCGACGCCGATCCACTCCAGCGCACCGCCCCCGCCGCGATGCTCGCGGTAATGGATTCATCGTCGAGATGGTGAGCGAGTAGATCTAGTGCCTTGTCGAGATCGGTGACCACCGTTCCCATTCGAAGGGTGACAGGGTGCG
>JAPULP010000323.1 GCA_027294815.1 Gemmatimonadota bacterium
GGATGAGGTCGTTATCGCTGACGGTAATGGTAAGGGTTGCGCTCGACGGGTCGCCGTCGGCGTCGGTGATGGTGTAGTTGAAGGTCTCGACCAGACCGCCCCCGGGTACGTTGCCCTGGGCCGGCGGGGTGTAGGTGTAGCTGCCGTTGGCGGCGAGCAGCAGAGTGCCGCCGCCGAAGGTGGGGAACGGGGTGCCGATGGTAATGACGCCGCCGCCCTCGACCTGGTCGCCGGCGGTGACGGTGGTGGGGGTGTCGCCCAAGAAGTCGTCGGAGAGGACATCGCCGATCACGTCGGGGCCGGCCTCGACCGCGGCGGCGACGTTGGGGGCGGCGCTCGGGATGAGGTCGTTATCGCTGACGGTAATGGTAAGGGTTGCGCTCGACGGGTCACCGTCGGCGTCGGTGATGGTGTAGTTGAAGGTCTCGACCAGACCGCCCGCAGGCACGCTGCCCTGGGGCGGCGGGGAGTACGCGTAGGTGCCGTCAGATTGAAGAACCAGAAGACCGCCACCGTCGGTGTTAAAAATACCGTTGATTGGGATGATGCCGCCGCCCTCGATCTGGTTGGCGGCGGTCACTGTCGTGGGGGCGTCGCCCAGGCCATCGTTCGTCAAGACATTACCGCCCATGCTTCCGCCATCCTCGATGGCGCCACCGAAGTCGGGGTTGGCGAGGGGAACCGCCAGCGTACCTTGCCACTCGAGCTGGAGCTCGTCGCTGAAAGCCAGCTGCGCCTCGATTTCGCCGTCCTGGTACTCGAGCTCCCAATCGCCACCGAGTTTCTCGCTACCGGTGACGTCGGTGCTGGCGGCTACGTCGGCGCCTGTCAGCGTCGCAAGATCGTCGATCAGAGATTGGCCTTTGCTGCTGCCGGCAACGTCGCATCCGTAGATCAGCAGATCGGCGCCGTCGTTCAATGCCTGGCCCCAGCTCTGGATGACGTGGGCGTAGGATCTGAGATTGTTCTGGCCGAGCTTGCCGCTGCCCAGTTGCAGCTGGCCGTCGGATCCGTGGGATACGATATGGATGGCGTCCAGGTTGCGCAGACGGGCCAGCGCCTCGGTGATCTGCTCGATGCCGTTGCGGTTGCTGTCCAGGACCACGACTTCGATGTCCCGCCCTTGCTCGGCGCTCTGCATCAGGTCGTCCATGAGCTGCTGGTAGTTGGGTACGCTGGGGTCGACGAAAATTACCTCACGCCGCTGCTGGCGGGATTCGCGGGGGTGATCGTCGCGCTCGGTGCCGGCGACCACCACGGTCTCGGTTATCGCGGGCGCAGGGGGCAGCGCACCGATATCTGTCGGATCGGGATCGGCATCGAAGACGACAGCGGGCACGTCCGCGGAAAACAGCAACCGCGGTTCGAGCTCCTCCATCAGCACCCGGCCTCGTCGGGAATTAATCGCCTTTTTGCGCACCCGTGGTGACCCTCAGTTAGTTCCCGAGTAACGAATCATGGTAGATCCTCCATGTATCTCGACATCGGAGGGCAAACACATTACGGGGCGCTCGGCCGAATTTTGTCGACCATCTCGCACTTGCTGCACGTCCGGCCCGCCCATGGCGGTAATAGGCTGAAAACGGGCCGATTCGACCGGCCCGAATGAGAGCGTTTTCCTTTGCCCCGGGCCTCGTTCATCGGGGAATTAAAGTACGTTCGCTACTCGCTTCCTCCCCACGCTCGGTCACCCTCGCGCAGTGGCGATTCACTTCGCTCACTGTGGTCAGCTCGCGGGAGGACTTTCACCTCCAAGATCGCGCCCATGCAGGGCGCACAAGAACAGGCCCCTGCAGGGGCCTTTTCCAGTACTCGGTGAAGAAGCGTTGTCGTTCTTCCGTGCGCGACGACCACGTGCAACTATCCTTTACCTTTTCCCTTTCCCTTCACCACGATCTGATCAGCGCCGGAGAAAGATCGTCCGTCCGAGGTCTGCCCGTTGAGGACGCCTTCACGGGAGTCCTTGCTGAAGCCGGAGTGGCGCAACGAAAACTCACACACCAGGTCCGGCTCGCCATCCCGATTCAAGTCCTTTGTTCGGTGCTTGCACTTACGCAGCGTGTTCTCGTTACCGACGGCGCCGAAAGTGAGACTGCTCTGATCAATATCCGAGACCGGGAAATCCTTTGAGCCGTATATGGCTACTTTGACATTGCGCTTCTTCTTGAGGTCGATGCGAGCGGCCTTGTGCTTTTTGCCGTTCTTACCCTTCTTCTTCAGCTTCTTCTGCGTGATAGCAATCTCGACGCGACTCGCCGGGTAGGACGAGCCGGAAATTTTCAGCAGATAATCGCCGTTGCCCATTGCTCCCACGGCGCCTCCCATGACATCACCACCATTCATGAGCACCGCACCTCTGCCCGTCACCACAACCGTGTAGATGCCGTCGGCCGGAACGCGGAAACCATCGATACGCGCGTCCTTGAAGTTCACGCTGCCCGCATCAATGGAATCGGCATCCTCATTTTCGACCAGGAGTGCGTAGCTTGGCGCGGGCCCGAACAATCCGAGTTTCGTATCGATGGACAATGCGCCCCCGATACCACCATCTATGTTGATGACGAGCTTATCTCCGGAAGACGCGAAGAACGAATAGAAGTCCACATCTCTATGGAAAACGGCCATCCCCGGGGGAGGGTACAGTATGAATTCGACGGAGAAGAACAGATCGCCCGCAATGACCAGGTCACCCGAAGAAGCGTCGACGGATTGCGCCAGGGTGATGACTGAATTGGAATCCGCCGCACCGGTTTCCGCCTCCAATATGGTTTCACCAGACGCCGACGTGCTGAGTGTGGATAAGAGAAGCACGCCGATATAGGCCGCTATTCTCTTCGTTATGTTCATGGTCTGTTCTCCCCCATCACAAGATTGTAGGAACGACGTTAATCGGGTCCGCACATCCTCCTGACTCTGTTGTGCGATTCCACGGCGGGTATCCTACATCCAGGAACAAGAGTGATCTGCGGAGAGGGTAACGAAAGCACTGTGATTTGGGTCACCGTTCCAGAAGCGAAAGGCGCGGGACTGCCAAGGCCGTCACACGCGACGTGCGGGGGCATCGGTTCGTTGTGTCAGTTCGACCGGCAACCGTTGTGACTAAAAAAACGCGCGGGCGCACTCCGCGAACGCGGAGTAGTATCGAAAATCCCTATGTTCCGCAGTCCCCCGCGTCACATTGCTGCATTTATGGCCTGCCCCTGCTTAAGTGGCAAGAGTTTTTCAACAAAATCGGCCGTTTCCCGCCGTCCAGGCAATGAAATTAACCCGTGGACGCCCAACGGTGACTTGCGACCCTATTGCGGGTATTTGGTGGCTTGGGCTACCCGGTCCGCTTACCATCCTATTGCAGTCAGTCTATTGCAGTCAGTCCGAGCGCTTCCAGGTAAACTGCTGACAAGGAGGCCCGGGGGTACCGATGTCCGACGAATTTGCGAACTGGTTGAAAGAGCTTGGGCTCGGCCGATACGCCGAAGTGTTTGTCGAAAACGATGTCGACTTACACACTATCCCCGAGCTGACCGAGGATGACCTGAAAGAGTTAGGTCTTTCTCTAGGTCACCGACGTACTATGCAGAAGGCCGTCAAAAGCTTGTCGAGGAACGGCCACCACCCACCCGAGCTCCCAGTAAAATCTTCACCACCACCTGATTCTGACGCGAGCCTTGCTGCGTGGGAACGACATCCCGGCGAACGTAAGCCCGTCACGATGTTGTTTGCTGACATCACCGGTTCCACGGCCCTCACCGAGACTCTCGATGCCGAGGAGACCCATGATCTTCTGTACGGCGCGACTCAGCGTATGTGTGCGGCGGTGGAGAACAACCGCGGCACAGTTTGTCGCTTTATGGGTGACGGGGTGATGGCGATGTTTGGTGCGCCAATGGCGAGCGAGCGCCATGCCGTGGACGCCTGTGAAGCCGCACTCGAGATGCAACAAGCTATCCGCGATTACGCCGACGGCGTCGAGGCCCGTGGCGGGGGCGGTCTTCGGATTCGCGTTGGGCTGCATTCCGGTGAGGTTGTCGTCCTGACCGTTGGCGAAGGGGACAAGGTCGAGTATGAC
>JAPULP010000324.1 GCA_027294815.1 Gemmatimonadota bacterium
CGCGGTTGTTGTCGTGGCCGACGTATTTCTGGTAGAGCTGGTTCAACGGCGCCACCTCGTACGGCGTGCCCACGTTCGAGCGGTACCAGTTGACCACGATGTTTTGCCCGTCGGGATTCAGCGATGGCCACAACAACACGACGACGTTATCCAGGATCGCCTGGATCTTGGGGTCGTCGGTGTTCGACACCAGATCGTACGCCAGTTGAATCGTGTGTTGGGCCCCGGCCACCTCGGACGCGTGGAGTCCGCCGTCGATGTGGACGAACGGTTTCCCTTCGGCAACCAGCCGCCGCGCATCGTCGTCGGTGAGCCCTTCGGGGTGCGCCAGCCGCTGGCCGATCTCGCGGTAGCGCTCAACGTTCGCGAGATTGTCGGGATTGGATATCAGCGCGAAGTACCAGCGCCGTTGTTCCGATGTGCGACCCACCTCGACCAACCGAATGCGATCGCTCGCCGCGGTGAGGCGCCGGAAATAGTCGAGCGACTCGTCGTAAGTGGCGAGTTTGAAATCCGCTCCCACCTCGAAGCCCAATACCGACTCCGGCGTAGGAATCGCGACCTGCTGAGCCCAAGTGAGAGCCGGAGCGGCTAGGCCCAACAGGCACGCTGCCAAAAGGGGCGCTTTACGCACGGTCGCTTTCTCTAAAGGAAGGGGTAGATGATAGGCGAAACCCCGGACCGATGCGAGTGTCGGTGGTCTGACGCCGTCGGGGTTTTGGCCACAGAGGGCACAGAGAACGCCCCGAGCCGCCCAACCCCACGGACTGTTTGTTTTCACCTAGTCGCACGGCTGGTAACGCCTAGATCAAACAACAAAGTTGGGGGGTGAGGCTCGGGGAGAAAACTCTGTGCTCTCTGTGGCAAATGGGAGAGGGGTTGGTGAGGATTGACTTCCGGCGACGCCTTGCGCAGCCTCCAGGGGGCCTATGCATGACACCATCGGTTCGCTTACCCCTATTTGCGGAGCAAATCGGCCACATGGCTACCGATACCCAACATACCCGGGTCGAGACCGACAGCATGGGTGAGATCGAGGTGCCCGCCGATCGGTACTGGGGTGCCCAGACCGCCCGGTCCCTCATCCACTTCTCGATCGGCGATGACATCATCCCGATCGAGGTCGTCCGCGGCTTCGGCATACTCAAGAAGGCCGCGGCGTTGGCCAACAACGAGTTCGGCAAACTGGACGACGAAAAGACCGGTCTCATCGTTCAAGCGGCGGACGAGGTTTTTGCAGGAAAGCTGGACGACCACTTCCCGCTCCACGTTTGGCAAACCGGGAGCGGCACCCAGAGCAACATGAACGCCAACGAGGTGATCGCAAACCGCGCGATCGAGTTGGCGGGCGGGCCGTTGGGCGGCAAGGATCCCATCCATCCCAACGACCACGTGAATCTCTCGCAGTCGTCGAATGACACGTTCCCCACCGCCATGCACATCGCGTCTGCCACGGTGGTGAAGGAGCGGACACTTCCGGCGGTTGCCGAGCTGCGCGATGCGCTGGCAGCAAGACAACGTGAGTTCGATGACATTGTGAAGATCGGCCGCACCCATCTCATGGATGCGGTGCCGCTCACCCTGGGGCAGGAGTTCTCGGGATTCGTCGCGCAGCTCGACGCCGATATTCAACGCATCGAGGGCGTGTTGCCCGAACTGTACGAGTTGGCAATCGGCGGCACGGCCGTCGGTACCGGTTTGAATGCGCCTGCCGGGTTCGGCGAAAAGTGCGCGCAGAAGATCGCTGAGCTGACGGGGTTGCCCTTCGTATCGGCGCCGAACAAGTTCGCGGCCCTCGCGGCGCACGACGCGATGGTCATGGCGTCGGGCACGCTCCGTGTGTTGGCGTGCTCGCTGATGAAGATCGCCAATGACATCCGATGGGCGGGTTCCGGACCGCGTGCGGGGTTGGGTGAGTTGATCCTTCCGGCCAACGAGCCGGGATCGTCGATCATGCCGGGCAAAGTGAACCCCACCCAGTGCGAGGCCATGACGATGGTGGCGGTACAAGTCATCGGCAACGACACGGCCATCACGTTCGCTGGCTCCCAGGGCAACTTCGAGTTGAACGTGTTCAAGCCGGTGATCGTTCACAACTTCATTCACTCGGCGAAGATTCTCGCCGATGCGTGTGTGAATTTCCGGCGCTTCCTCGTGGATGGCCTCGAGGCGAACGAGGCTCGCATCGCCGAGCACGTGCAGAATTCTTTGATGCTCGTCACCGCCTTGACGCCCAAGATCGGTTACGACAAGGCAGCGGAGATCGCCAAGAAGGCCAACAGAGAGGGTACCACGCTCAAGGAAGCGACGTTGGAGCTGGGTTACCTCTCGGCCCAAGAGTTCGACGAGGTGGTCAGGCCGCGCGACATGACACATCCGCACTGACGGAACACTCGAACACATAGTGCCGGCGCCTATCGAAAGGTTCGTCACCGACACGGGAATCTCCGTTCCTGCGATCACAACGGATCAAATGCGGGAAGTGGACCGCATCGCGGTGGAAGAGACCGGCCCCAACCTCTTCCAGATGATGGAAAACGCCGGTCGCAATCTGGCGCTGCAGGCCATCGAAGTCCTGGATGACGGTTGGCGTGGAGCAGAGATCGTGGTGTTGGCGGGGACTGGTGGCAACGGTGGCGGGGGCATCTGCGCCGCCCGGCATCTGGCAAACCGGCAGGGTGGCGTCACGCTAGTGCTGTCCAATCCGGCCAAGCTTTCCGATGTGACTCGTTTTCAGCATCAGGTGTATCAAGCAACCCCAGGTCGTGAGTTGCGTTTGGATGAACTGGGGTCTGTGGATCTGATCGTCGATGCGATCATCGGCTACAGTTTATCCGGGGCTCCAACCGGTAGCGCAGGCGCGATGATCGAGTGGGCCAACGACAGCGAGGCCCCGACGCTTGCGCTCGACGTTCCCTCGGGCATCGATGCGACGACCGGAGAAGCGTTTGGCGTCGCGACTCGGCCCCAGTGGACGATGACGCTAGCCCTGCCGAAAACCGGCTTGCACCCTGAGCGAGCCGGGGTGCTGTACTTGGCGGACATTGGCATTCCCGCAGCCGTGTACGCTAAGATAGGGTTGAGCCATGTACCGCCCTTCGACCGCCGCTTTCGCGTGCCGCTGACGCCCGAATAATCACATGTCGAAAATCCCACTCCACACCCAAATCCTTGTCGGATTGCTGATCGGTACGGTCGCCGGCCTGGTCGCCGGTTTCTTCTGGGGAGGAACCGCGCAGGTGGACTGGGTGACGGATTACCTGGCGCGCCCGGTTGGGCAGATCTTTCTCCGTCTGCTCCTCATGGTCGTCGTCCCGCTCGTGTTTGCGACGTTGGTGCTCGGGATTGCCGGGTTGGGCGATCCGCGGAGGCTCGGGTCGATGGGCGTAAAGACGCTCGCTTTCTTTCTCGGCAGCACGGCCGTTGCTGCGACGCTTGGCCTCGTGGTCGTCAACGTCCTCCGGCCCGGCGACTCCATCTCGGGCGAGCTGCGTGCGACCTTGCTGGACACCTTTGCCCCTCAAGCATCGCAGACCGTCGCGGCGGCGGGGACCGACGTGGGCGTCAACACGTTCCTCGACATCATCCCAACCAACCCGGTCACGGCAGCGGCGGAAGGGAATCTGCTCGCGTTTATCGTGTTTACGATCATATTCGCGATCGCACTGATGCAGGTTCCTGACCGGTATGCGAAGCCCGTGTTGGAGGTGCTGGATGGTGTGGCCCGAGCGGTCATGGTGATGATCCACTTTGCGATGCGTCTCGCTCCGATCGGTGTTGCAGGGCTGGCTTTTGCCGTCACGGCACAGTTCGGACTGGATCTCATCGCGCCGATGGTCCTGTACGCCGGAGCGGTGCTTATTGGGTTGATCGTCTACCAGTTCGGGTTGTTGGGGCTCGTTGTAAAGTTCTTCGGGGGCGTGAACCCATTCACCTTTTTCCGGAAGACGCGCTTGCCACTGGTGACCGCGTTCGCGACGGCCAGCTCGAGCGCTACGCTTCCGATGACCATAGACACCGCTGAAAAAGAATTGGGCGTTCCCCGTGAAGTCGCCGGCTTTGTGTTGCCACTCGGCGCGACACTCAACATGAACGGGACGGCGTTCTTCGAAGCCATCACGGTGGTATTCCTCGCGCAGGCGTTCGGCGTGCCGCTGAGCCTGGGCACGCAGGCCCTCCTCGTCGTGCTCACGGTGTTGACGGCGGTCAGTGCCGCGGGCATCCCGAGCGGATCGATTCCCCTCATCGTCGTCATGCTCGTGACGGTCGGAGTGCCTGGAGAGGCGATCGCATTGATTTTCGGAGTGGAGCCGATTCTGGGAATGGCGCGGACGTCCACCAACGTGACCGGC
>JAPULP010000325.1 GCA_027294815.1 Gemmatimonadota bacterium
GGCCTGGAACGACCACTACGCCAATGCCCAGGTGCCCGACGCTCTCCGCACGCGCGTGACGGCACTGCCCGGCTCGTGGCGACTCCTCGTCGTGGCCGAGGACTGGTGCGGCGACTCCGCCAACACCATTCCCTATGTCGCGAAACTGGTGGACGCGGCCGGCAATCTCGACATGCGCATCATCAACTCCACCGTGGGCCGCGCCATCATGGAGTCACACCGGACTCCCGACGGCCGCGCTGCCACGCCCACGGTGATCTTGCTGACCGAGCATTTTGAGGAGGCAGGATGCTTTGTGGAGCGGCCGCGCCATCTGCAGCACTGGTGGCTGTCAAACGAGGACAAGCTCAGTCGGAAGGACCTGCTCGATCAGAAGTACGCCTGGTACGCCGAGGATCAGGGACAGGAAACCCTAGAGGAAATCGTCGCGATGATCGAGGCTGCCTCCGGCGGCGACCCGGTCTGTACCGGCTGATCGTAGGGGCGACGCATGGCCCCTACGGAATCAGCGCGTCCAACACGAACTGTCGAATCACGGCGTCGGTTGGGTCCGGTGTCAGATAGTTCCCCCCGGTGAGCACCACCACCATGTCGAGATCGGGGAATACCGTGATGATCTGGCCGCCCCACCCACGCGCTCCAAAAGAGCGGTACGTCCGTCCGTTGGCTGGATAATCGAAAAGCCACCACTGGTACCCGTATCCCCAGCGGGGATCCCAGGTCTGCTTGCGGTGTTGCGTGGACTCCGCGATCCATTCTGGTGAAATGATCTGCTGCCCGTTCCACTGCCCGTCGTTGGCAAAGATGTAGCCGATCTTGGCCATGTCGCGCGGACGGAGCTTGAGGTCACCGGAGGCGTACGTCATCGGGCCCGCAAGATGAATCCAGATCGGGGGAGAGATGCCGAGCGGACCGAACAGATGTTCGTTGGCGAACTCCTCGAGCGTCTGGCCCGACGCCTTCCGGACTACCTGGCCGAGCACGTTGGTACCGCCGCCGTTGTACAACCACCGTTCACCTGGCGGATCGACGGCCGCCTTGGCGAGGATGTACCTGACGGGGTCGGCCTGCGAAAACAGGGCATTGATGTCGTTGCAGATTTGCCCGTACGTGCAAGTCGACTCGTCCCAATCGAGACCCGACGTCATCGTCAGCATGTGCTGAAGTGTGATCGAGTCCTTGCGAGCGTCCCGGAACTGCGAGTACTCAGGGAAGAAATCGTACACCGCCGTGTCCACACTGCTGACGAATCCCTTGTCTATCGCGATGCCGAGTATCGTGGACGTGATGCTCTTGGTCGCAGACGCAAGATTGTGCGGTTGGGCGCGATCGAAGTGCTTCCAGTTACCCACGACGCGGGTGCCGACGGCCGCCCGGAAGGCCAGTCCGTCGAAGTACTCCTCGAACACGAGACGGTGATCCTTCACGACCACGATGCCGTGTATGTTGGCGTACGTACCCGTCCGAATGATGTCGATGAGTTGGACAAAACGGTCCTCGGCAAGGCCCACGTCGGCCAGGGACGCGGTGGTCCAGCCGTCGCCCGTCTCCGGGGGAACCACGTACTCATATGGAAGAAGGTCGTCCTCGATCGCCGTGGGCGCGTCGCTGCAGGCGAGCGCGCACGTGATCACGGGCAAGAGGAGATAGCAAGGCTTCGTCAGCATGTCATACAACTCCAGGATTCAATCGAGCATTCCGCGCGGTTCCGCGCCTATCTGGATCTCTGCATTTCTAGAAGTAGCGTGGCCGGCTCGTCGAGGCCGTCATCGCCAAAATCCCATTCCACGCCGGTGATGATGTGCATCATCAGCGTGTCATCTTGGCGTGACATCGTGCCTGTGACCGGCCGGCCTTCGATGACTAGGGTGAACTCGTCGTCGGTCACGGTAAGCATCCCGACATCTCTGTCGACGATGTCCTGAAACTCGAAGATCGTCTCGATACGTCCGGTGGCTTCGATGATGAAGGTGATCGAGACACCCATGGCCACGAGGTCGGCGGTCTCTGCCGGGTCGGCGGGGTTGGTCGCAACGGCCGTAAAGGCGCTCCACGTTCCCACCAGGTCCTCAGGGTCTACGCCCGTCGCGTCGCCGCACGCAAGGGCTGCAAGACCGACGGCTATCGCGGTCAGGCTGCGAGTGGACGACGTTGAGGTGTGTCGCATCCGTATCGCTCCGATGTGTCTGGTTCTCGGTCCTTGCATGCAGGACCGGCATAGTCGCCTAGCGCGGCGACTACAGACCTAAACGAGTCACGACAGGGATACCGTACGGAGGTACTCCTCGACCGAGTCCGTCAAGCCCCGGTCGAGGCCGCCCGGAACTTCCGAGTCCGACTCTCGTAGGACTACTGTGGAAGAAGCGACGCTGCCCAGTCGTTCATGTAGAGGGACCGTTCATCTCACCAGGGGGAAGAGTGCTCGGGAAGCAGCGAACCCGATTCTTGCTGGCAGCGACCTTACTCGGCGTCTGTGGCAGCGCCGCAGCGCAGGAGAATGCCGACAATCGAGGCTCGTTGCGCGGTACTGTCCTGGACACCGAGAGTAACCATCCGCTTCCCCTCGCCCGCGTAATCCTCATCCCCATGCCGACCGGCGTGCTGCCCGCCGGAGGAGAATCGAGTTTTCTTACGGGAAGCCGTTCCGTCCTCACGAAACCGGACGGTACCTACCGATTTCCGGGTATTACCGCCGGATCCTATCGCCTTCACGTCCGCCGGATCGGCTACCGGCCGGCGACTATGGACCTTCAGCTGGAGGGCACCGAAGGACTCAACCTATCGGTGGGCCTTACGGTAGCTCCCATCCGACTGGAGCCGTTGAACGCCACGTCTCGACCGACCAACATGTTCCGTGAAGGAGACGAATCCCGCGAGGACCCCGGTTGGGATCGGTCCGACCGCGAGCGGTGGCGGCAGGAGAATTTTCTCGAGACAGACGTCCGGATGTTGTCGGACGACGAGGTGGTGGAAGCGATAACGCTCGGCGACACGGACATTCTCAGGGCGCTGCAGCGACTGCCGGGTGTCTCCACCAGAGATGACTGGACAGCCGGTCTTTGGGTCCGCGGGGCCCCGGCGAGCCAGACCCGGGTGTACTTTGATGGGTTGCCCCTCTTCAATCCGGTACACGCCGGCGGCGTCACGTCAGCGATAAACTCCGACGTAGTCGGAGCTGTGTTTCTAAATCCAGGGGCACGGTCGGTCCAGATGGGCGCCGGGTCGGCGGCCGTCGTCGACATCAAATCTCGATCCGCCGGTGGCACAGGCGAGTTGCACGGTCGCGCGGTCGTTTCCTCCTCAAACGTTAGCGTTGCCCTGGACCGGCGCTGGATGGATGGGCGGGTCGGAACGCTTTTGACCGGCCGGCGCTCTTGGCTCAATCGATCGCGTGATTTGGTTCGGAACCCCGACGGCGAGTCGCCCGACATCCCAAACGATTACGCCGACGTGATCGGCCGAATCGATGTACAGCTCGATAAGGGTCGGACTCTCGAAGCCAGTGCGATCTGGCAGCGGGATTGGATGGAAGGCTTTTTGAACAACGGTCCGGTCGGGAACAAATCGAGTTGGGGAACGTTGGCGGGGCGCGTGACCTTTCAGACCCCCATTGTTGGCGGTTCTTTCCGTCAATCACTCGGGTTCAGCCGTTTCGACGCGACCGTACGGCAGCTCGAACCGCGCTCCCCCTTGGCGGCGTTCGACGAGTTCCCCGTGCAGCAAGCGACGTTCAACGAAATCAATTACTACACCCTCAATGGCGAGTGGACCCGGTTCGACGACGACGGAATCGGGCCCCAGTGGCGTTTGGGTTACAATCTCTTCGCGGAGACAGTCGAATACCGTGGTGCTCCCACCAACCCACATTCGGTACTGGTGTATCTCTACACGGCCGATCACAAAGGTAGTGTGTCGGCATTGAACCTTTGGGGAGAACGTTGGTGGCGTCCGTCGGACAAACTTGCCATACGGGCCGGAGTGCGGGTCGAAATCGACAACCTGCAGATTGACGAAGCGGCGACCAACAGGGAGGTGATCACCGACCACCAATTCTCACCGCAAATCTCGCTGCGTTACA
Organism: Gemmatimonadota bacterium; assembly: GCA_027294815.1. GTDB lineage: Bacteria > Gemmatimonadota > Gemmatimonadetes > Gemmatimonadales > GWC2-71-9 > B3T1B10. The sequence goes on from JAPULP010000325.1 coordinate 4,079, forward strand.
ACGCGTCGGATCGATTGAGCGTCGCGCTGGCAATCGGGAGTCATTATCAGTACGAGCAAGCCGTGGCGCCTTCGGGGAACAGCTTCGGACCCGCTCTGACCACGAGCCCCGTCTGGATCCTTGCGCCCAACGCACGGGCGGCGTCGCGCACGGAGATCGGCACGCTCGGCATGGAGTACTGGCTCAACGATCAGTGGCTCGCGGCAGCAAACTACTTCGATCGTGCGACGTCGGACGTTGCCATTCCCGATCCCCGCCCGGGCTCGACCGACGACGACGAATTTTCAGTGTCGGCCCGGAATCGGGCTCATGGCATCGAGCTCAGCGTCCGTCGTCTCGTCGGGTCGTGGACGGGTTCGTTCGGCTACACGCTGAGCAGTTCGACCTATTCGACCGACATCGCCTCGCCGACTCTACGCTTCCCGGCGCCGTCCGACCGCCGGCACGTCATCGATGCCACGGCACTGACTAGACTCGGCGGTGGCGTGGCCGGAGGAGCGATTCGAATCGGTGGAACGTTCTCTGCCGCGTCAGGCGCACCCTTCACGCGAATCCACCCCGGACACTACCACTGTACAGACTACGAAACGACCGGCAGCTGCACGTCGATCGTATCCAATATCGTGGAAGCTCCCAACGCCGAGCGGTCGCCCTGGTACCATGCCTTCAATGTACTGATCGACTGGAGTCGTTCGTTTATGGATTGGGACGTCGCGGCACACGTGCAAGTCCAGAATCTGTTCAATGCACCGCGCGATGTGACATATGCGGTCGATCAGAGCCAGTGCCGGCGCCGTACCATAGACAGCGCATTTTGCGGACCCGAGCAAGATACATTCTTGTCTGGATTGAGCAGACACTATGAGGTTGGGATGAGGGTGGCGTTTTGAATATCGATCTCGCGGCCATCTTCGACGCGCACCACGCGGGGCTCTATCGGTACCTCGTCCGCTTGGTTGGTGACCCCGATCTCGCGGCCGACGCCGCGCAGGAGGCATTCCTCCGACTGTCGCAGCGTCCGCCTCACACAACGCAAAACCTGAGAGCGTGGCTTTATACAGTGGCAACTAATTACGCTTTCGACACAATCAAGGTAGCGCGCCGACGCGCGGAGATTCTCCAAGAAACGCCCGACCAAGCGCCTCTGGCGGCACCGGCAGTGACTCCCGACGTTTCCCTCGAACGTCAGGAACGGTGTCAGGCGGTTCGGATTGCACTCGACGGATTGAGGGAGAAAGAACGGACGACACTTCTCATGCGAGCCGAAGGCTTTTCCTATCGCGAAATCGCCGCGGCGTTGGACATTTCGTCCAATTCGGTTGGCGTGGTGGCCGCACGGGCCTTGCGAAAGCTCGCGGGGGTGCTTCAACCGTATGAGGTATCACTCCGATGACCCAACCAACCATGGACATCGTCCATCCGCCCGATAGCGACATCCTCCGGTTTCACGACGGAGAATGCGGTGCGGAAGAGCGCAACGGCATCGCGGCTCATATCGCCGAGTGTTCCGCCTGTGCGGAAACCTCGAGCCTCTTTCAGGACACCACTCGGCAGTTGCATGACACGCTCGAGGACATGCCGACACCGCCGGTAGTCGGCGCGAAGGAGCGATTCCTCGCGGCGGCGAGGCAAAATCGTTCGACTTCACTAGTCACGCGACCTTTCCAACAGCGGACGCCATGGCTGCGTGCGGCTGTTGTCATCTTTGGCGTACTCGTCGTTTCGATGTGGGCGCCGCCGGTGCGAGCATGGTTTTTCCGCCTCATCAGCCCTGAACCACCAGTTGCGGCGGAGACGGAGGTACCCGCTCAGAACGTACCTGCACCGTCTCTCACGTCGTCGGTCGTCTCGTTCGTACCGACGGCGTCGACGTTCGTCGTTGACGTCATCACGAGGCAGGACCACGGTCGATTGACACTGCACGTGGTGCGCGACCGTGCCGCGTCAGCCACGATCACCGGTCGGTCGGAGGCCGATGCGCTTTTGGTCATGCAAGATGGGTTTCGGATTCAAAACACCGCATCGTCTTCAGCGACCTATGTCGTTATGGTGCCTCTTGACGTCCAGCGCGTCATCGTACGAGTTGGGTCAACGCAAATCCAGTCGTTCTCGACCGACCAAATCGCTGCCGGTGACAGCGTAGTGATAGATATTAGTAGGCAGTAGGCTATCGAATATCGAATGTCCAATATTGAACATTGGATATTGGATATTGGATATTGGATATTGATGTGGGTGTAGGATGTAAAGATTCCGTCACGAATCCCCTTCCCCAGTCGTTAATCAACGACACAAGTGGTTTGGTACAATTCCGGGGGATTCGATGACGACCATTCGCATCACAGCGCTTCTCGCGCTTCTTAGCATCTTCGCAACATTCCCGGTCGCGGCGCAGGACAAACCGCGCCACGATCGCTTCTGGTGGGCCTTCGGACTCGGCGGCGGTTGGAATGCCATCAACGTCAACTTCGAACCCACGACCAAACAGTGGCAGTTCGACTTTGACGGGCCCCGGGGTGCCTCCGCCTACTTCCGACTCGGTGGAACTGTCAACCAGCATGTGTTGTTCGGCGGTGAGGCGTTTGTGTTTTGGAGAGAGGGCCAGTCCGGACAAGACCTCGAGCGAGTCAACGTCAACGCAGTCGCACTGATCTACCCCGGTGCGGA
>JAPULP010000326.1 GCA_027294815.1 Gemmatimonadota bacterium
CAGCCAACGCTGATGACAATGGCGAATAACCGCCGGGTACCTACCAGTGCCGGCCGGTGTAAGACCGGCCGGCACAAGGGCGGGAGTTTAGTCTGACCACGAGAAAAACTGCAACCAACCACGCGAGCGCAGCTGCGAACCGATTCCGGCAGCGGTTTGCGCTCGGGTGACTACACAACTCGAGTACTGGATCTGGGCGTTACCCGCGATCCTGTTGTCGTCCAAATCCACATTCGCGGCCATGACCCCGCCACGGAAGTGGATGGCCCCAGCACCACCGCCTTGGGTCGTCATCGAGCCTCGCACGATTACAATGCCGTAGAACTCAAAAACTCCATTAATGATAAGATCCCCCTCGACCAGGAGCATGCCCTGCCCGACTCCGACATTGAGCCTCAGGTCGCCGGGGGCATAGATGATCGGGAAGTAGTTGCCGCAGGTCGATCCGGAATTCAGGGGGTCACCCCAGTTTTCCGGATCGCCGAAGTTGCACTCTCCGCCTGCCCCGAACGTCGGACCGACGTCCGGGTTGGTGAGCGTGAATCCGGTCTTTGTGGCCATGGCCGTCAAGGCGTCCCAGTCCAGGTCGCCGAAATTGAAGAACGTGTCGTCGTCGATGCTCGGATCGATCTCGATTCGGGGATCGCCGTCGATGCACGTCGGACACCCGCCATCATCGACCATGCCGCCCGCCGGAACCCGGATGCCCGCTGTGTCATCGGTGCCCGTGCACGCCGCCCAGCCGGCCGGTGGGAGATCCGTCCCGTCGATTTGGCCGTTTCCCGCGCGGCGTACGCCACCGCGGGTCGTGAGCGACGCCTCGATCTCAACGGTCAACGGCTGTAGCTTGACGAACGTGCCCAAGCGCTGGCGCGAGCGGCCATGGGCACTCGTGCCCGTCACGTCGAGGAAAAACAGTTCCGGGCTGAGGCGTTTGATGTTGCCGGCGTAGCTCCCCGCACCCTGCGGCGATGCACTCGCAATCGGTACTTCGTCCATGACCGCCATAAAGTTGAAGTTGCCGGCGTACCAATTTGCCACCGTCTCGCTCAACCCAAGTTCCGTTACCGCGAACGCCTGAGCCATCTCTTCGGTGTTCAGCGCCTGGCGGTGCTCCAACCGTGCAGAAGTGCTCACGCCAATCAACAGGCCGCCGACCACCACAATGGCGATAATCGCTATCAGCAAAGCGATTCCACGTTCGTTGTCTATGTGCTTCTGCATTTCGCTAACCCTCCGCGATTAGAATCGCGCGTTGTTTCGAAGTGTCACGCGCGTGACGATCGAATCCTGCATGTACCCGATCCCGGCCACCTGTCGCCTCGAGCGGCCGCGTACAGTCAAGGCGATGGACGCGATCCCGGTCGTCAGGGCCGGCGGCGCACCCGCAGCGTCGAGGTATGAGAAGGAAAGACCGTCGGAAAGAAGCGGACCAACGAGAGGACGAGCCGTCGTCCACACGCCGGTGCGGCCAGCCGTGCGCCTCCCCAACCAGTAGTCGCCGCCCTGGGGATACAGGGAAAGCTCTTCGACCTCAAACCCGCGTAGGGGGGATCCAACTGTCGTCCCTGCGGTCGCGGCCGCATTGCCGCCCGAGGCGGCGGTGAACACCACACGCAGCGTACTCCCGGCACTCCCGTCAGCCGGGCAGACGCCGGCTGCCGACGAGTGCAAACCGCCCATCAGCCAGACATCATCGGTTCGAATCGTCGGGTCGCCTTCGCGCCACAACAGAATGGAGTCGAGCGCCGCGTCAGGACCGCGCACCCCATAGAGCAGATCTCCACGAATGGTGAATTGCACCTGTCCCGCGGTCTCGAACGGAAGCGTGCACAGGATGCCCGTCCACCGCATCGCGCGAAACCGCATCAGCGTCGCCTGTGACTGGTATATGTCTCCCTCGGCGGCGTCGAGCTCGCGCATCATGTTGGTGAGGTACAGCGCGGCCGCACGCGTCGTTTGCTGTAGATCGATACGCTGGAATTGCCAGCTGGTGGCCCGTTGAGTGGCGAGTATGGACTGGTACAGCGCACCGAGAACGACTCCCATGAGCCCCAGTACGACGACCAACTCAACGAGGGTGAAGCCGCGTCTGTTTATAGGATGCATGAGACGGAGGTGCTGAGTGTATCGGCGCGAGTGGCGCCCGGGCGAGACGGATACGTGACCACTACTTGAACTCGCTGAGCGTTTCCTCCAAACATTGGCGTCACGCTCCATATCAAGTCGTAAATCCCGCCGCGGGTTTGTGATCCCGAGATCAACCCCGCGCACGTGGTATTCCGAACGGTTTCGAGGCGCTCCTGTGCATAAAAACTCGCCGTTGCTATGCGATCCCCTTGGGCCAAAAGGCGGGTAATGCCCGCCAGCACACTGAGCAGGCCGAGGATACCAATCGTGAACAGGGTCACCGCAATCGTAAGTTCGATGAGCGTAAAACCGCGTTCTCCACTCACCAGTGCGGTCTCCCAAGCGGAGAGATCTCGAGGATCCGATCGTACCCATCCTTCGAGAACGTCATCGTGATCCACGCGGCACTGAATGCGATTCCCTGTGGAGTGAAGAGGATCGAGTCCCCCGTCGACGAGAACACCGCCCCGTAGCGACTCGAGAGGTTGTCGATGATTCCAACAGTGTCTTTGCCGGGGCCCGCGA
>JAPULP010000327.1 GCA_027294815.1 Gemmatimonadota bacterium
CCAGCGGAACCCACATGCGAAATTCAGGAGTCGGAAAATAGAAGCTCTCCGCCATGACGCCGACGACGGTCGTCGATGTTCCTCCCAGGTCGATGCGCTTGCCGACGATCGCCGGATCGGCGCCGAACTCTTGGCTCCAGAGTCCGTGGCTCAACACGGCCACCGGCTCGGCCCCCGGCCGGTCGTCTCCGGCGGCGAACGTACGTCCCAAGAAAGCGTTGGTCGCGAGCACGTCGAAGAGCGCCGCCGTCCCCTCTACCAGGGGCACCAACGTGCTCCCATCGTCGCCGCGGAGCGTACGACTGTTCTGGCCGTAAGCCGCCAGGTCGTCGAACACGGTGACCCGGTCTTCGAGAAAGTCGAACTCCGAGCCGCGCCAGTTCTGGGCGCTCCAGAACGTAAGGAGGCGCTCCTCGTCCTCGAAGGGAAGCGCGTGCAGCATCAGCCCGCTCACCACGCTGAACAGCGCAACCGTTCCCCCGATTCCCAGCGCCAGCGTGAGTGCGGCGAGAGCGTTGAATGCCGGATACCTGCGGAGCTGTCGGGCGGATTGCCTGAGATCCTGCAGTGTGGTGTCGATCAGTCCCGCACCCAGTCGGATTTCGGTAAGCCAGCGCACGGTTCTTCCTCCCTCACGGGCCTTCGACGGTGGGTATGGCGTTCGGTTGATTGGATGTCACTTGGGGCGGTGTGGTTGGAATCGTTGGTGTGGTCGAGACGGTACAACAGCCGGCCTACCGCTACGCACCGTTGATCGAATCGACCGATTCCGGCTAGGTCTCGGCGATTGTGAAGGACTCCCTCACGCCCCTTCCCTCGAAGGCTTCAGCTGGGCTCCGAAACATCGTACAGCGCTGCATGGTCAAAGAACCGGGCCAACGCTATCGACATGCAAGCGCCGTCGCGCCCCTGTAACCCGCTCCCGCCTTCCGACTACAATCCTGCCGGGTTCCTTCTGGTAGTGAGCCACGTATGGTCGGCAAAACCCTCGGTCATTACAAGATCCTCGAACCGCTCGGTAAGGGCGGCATGGGAGAGGTGTATCGGGCGCGGGATACCAAGCTCGACCGTGACGTCGCCATCAAGGTGCTGCCTGAGGACTTCGCCACCGATCCCGACCGCCTTGCCCGCTTCGAGCGTGAGGCGAAGCTGCTTGCCGCACTGAACCACCCGAACATCATCACGATCCACGGTCTCGAAGAAGAGGAAGGGGCGTTCTTCCTCGTCTTGGAACTGGTCAAAGGCGAGTCGTTGAAGCAACGGCTCTCCACAGGCCCTCTGTCGATTGAGAAGGCGCTCGATGTTTGCAAGCAGATCGCAGAGGCGCTAGAGGCTGCCCACAACGAGGGCATCATCCATCGGGACCTGAAGCCGGCCAACGTGCTGATCACGCCCGACGGCCGGGCAAAAGTGCTCGACTTCGGTATCGCCAAGAGCATGACAGTGGGCGATGACGTTATTGCGGATACTGCCAAGGCGACCGACCTAACCGTCATCGGGATCTTGATCGGTACGCCGGCCTACATGAGCCCCGAGCAAGTACGCGGCGAAGAGTTCGACAAGCGAGCCGACATCTGGGCGTTCGGATGTGTGATATACGAGGCGCTCACCGGCAGTAGCGCCTTCGGGAGGAAGACGCTGCCGGAAACCCTCGCAGCGATTCTGGAGCAGGACCCAGACTGGAGCGCTCTTCCCCAGGATGCTCCCGATCAGCTTCGCCGCCTGATCAGAAGATGTTTGCGAAAGGACCCCCGGCGACGACTTCGGGACATCGGCGACGCGTGGATCGTTCTTGGCGAAGTGCTCGCGGATGGGGAGCCGGGTACCTCAACGGCTGTAAGGGCCGGCGTTACCGCGCCGTCTGCCGCACCCGCGACCGCGTCACACTCGGCCGTGCCCTGGGTTCTCTCGGCGGCCTTATTCGTGGTTGCGATCGCGCTCGGCTGGTTGGTGTTCTCCCGCCCCCAGGTGGAGCCGTCCGTTGCCCGCCTGCATATCGCCGAGAGCCCCAACATCGACGAGAGCAGGTTCGCGCCGATGGTCGCCATTTCGCCAGACGGGGAGCGCATCGCGTTCGTTGGTGAGGGGTCGGAAGGACAGCGGGTGCTCCACCTTCGGCAGCTCGACGATCGCGAGACTCAGATCCTGGCCGGTACGGATGGCGCATACGGCCCGTTCTTCTCGCCCGACGGAGAGTGGCTCGGCTACTTCGATCAAGATGACGGCATGCTGAAGAAAATACCGGTCCGAGGGGGCGCCCCCATCGATATCACCTACGCTAACTTCGCCAGTCGTGGGGGGAGCTGGGGACCGGACGACCTGATCGTGTTTACCCGCGGGTACACGTCAGGGTTGTTCGTCGTGCCCGCGGCGGGCGGCCAGCCACAGCCGTTGACAACCCTCGACGCCGGACGCGGAGACAAGTCGCACAGGTTGCCGGAATTCCTGCCCAGCGGCGATGTTGTTCTCTTCACCGTTGGTCGAGCGGGTCTCAACAGTTTCGACGCCGCCGACATCGCCGCCGTCTTTCTCGACACCGGCGAGGTGAAGACCGTGCTGGAGGGGGCTGGTGCCACCCCGCGCTACTCGGCAACCGGGCATCTCTTGTTCGCCCGTGATGGAAAGCTCATGGCGGTGCCGTTCGACCCCGTGAGGGTAGTCGTGACGGGCCCCCCCATCGAAGTCCTCGACGATGTGGTCACCTCGCTGGAGTCCGGGCCGGCGGCGTTCGCGCTGTCGCGCAACGGCACACTTGTCTACGTAGCCGGGGGCCCAGAGGTCTATGCGCGCGAGATCGTCCACGTGGATCACGGCGGTCGAGTCGAACCCTTGCCGATCGAAGCGAGTACCTACAACGCCGTGGACGTCTCCCCGGGCGGGACGCGGTTGGCGCTCTCGATAGGGCGCGCCAACGACGACGTTTGGGTGCACGACCTGGAGCGCGGGACCACGACACGTGTGACCCGAGAGGGGGACAACGAGAGTCCTCTGTGGACCCGCGATGGCAGCGGAATTGCCGTCTCGCGGATCGCGAACCAGCAGTTTGAGATTCGCCTCATCCCGGCCGCCGATGGCCCCGGCAAGCAGCTTGTGCCGGGGCAGGGAATTCCCAGCTCGTGGTCCCCCGATGGCGACTTGCTCTACCAGCAGCCGAGCGGAACCCTGATTGATATCCACGTGCTGCCGCCGAACGGCGGCGAACCCTGGGTCTTTCTCCAGACGCCGTTCGCGGAACACACACCGAAGGTCTCTCCCGACGGGCGCTCGATCGCCTACGTTTCCGACGAGAGCGGCCGCGACGAGGTCTACGTGCAAGCGTTCCCTGACGGTGGAGCGCGGGAACTGATCTCGATCGACGGCGGCACTAATCCCCACTGGGCTCCCGACGGGCGCGCTCTCTTCTTCCGCGACGACGAGACAATGATGGTGATTGACGTTAGTGGTGAGCTCGACTTCGGTCGCCCGCGACAGTTATTCGAGCTCCCGGGCCTCACATCCCGGTTCGACGTCGCGGCCGATGGCCAGGGCTTCGTGGTGATCCTCGACCGCCCCGACGTCCGGCCAGACCACATCAACGTCATCCTCAACTGGTTCGAGGAGTTGAAGGAGCGGGTGCCGACGGGGCGGTGAGCAGGAGGCTCTAGTTGCAGTCCGTCCCCATGTACGCCCATTTCAACTCAGGTGAGCGTGACGGGATCACCCACTTGTATCGTTCCTGGGGTTTCGACCACGGCGTACACGCCGGCACAGGGGAACTGACCGGCGTCGCCGACTTGAATTCTGTTGTGCTGCACGAGTGTCCTCAGGACGTCCGTGTCTTTGGCTAGTTCACGTTGAGCGAGCGTCGTCATGACGCATCGCGGGTCCGGCAGGGCCACGCTCAGTCGTGTCGCG
>JAPULP010000328.1 GCA_027294815.1 Gemmatimonadota bacterium
GAGTCCCTAGACGTGAGACGTGAGTCGTGAGTCGGCCCTCCCTGCCTCCCCCGGGGTGGTGAGGGGCCGTTTTACGTCTTACGTCTCACGTCTCACCTAAAACGCCAGCAGCTCCCTCATCGCCGCTTCCAAGTCGTCTGCTTGGGGCAGGATCTCGTTTTCCAACTCCGGTGCGTAGGCAACGAACGTGTCGGCCGACGCCACTCGACGAACGGGTGCGTCGAGCCAGCTGAAATGTTCGTCTGCTATCCGCGCCGCAATTTCAGCCCCGTAACCCCAAGAGAGCGCATCCTCGTATGCTACGATCACACGGCTGGTCTTACGAACCGATTCTCCGATCGCTTCCCAATCCACCGGGTTCAGCGAGCGCAGATCGATCACCTCCACACTGAACCCTTCCTCCTCAGCAAGTTTCTTGGCGGCAACGAGTGAGCGTTGCACGACGGCTCCATACGTAACGACGGTGAGATCCGTACCCTCGCGCACCACTCGGGCTTTGCCAAAGGGTATCATGAAGTTGGGACCGGGATTGGGCGCTTTGTTGTACGTTTGCCGGTAGAGATGTTTGTGTTCGAGGAAGATTACAGGATCATCGCAACGGATTGCCGTACGCAAGAGTCCGTTGGCGTCGAGCGCGGTGGACGGGCACACGACCCGCAATCCCGGAATACTCGTGTAAACGACCGCACCGGTTTGTGAGTGATAGATTCCGCCACCCTTGAGATATCCCCCGTATGTCACACGCACCACCACAGGGCAACTGAAATCGCCGTGGCTCCGCCAACGCAGGGTTGCCATTTCGTTGCGTATTTGGTGATAGGCCGGCCAAATGTAATCGAAGAACTGAATCTCGATTACCGGCTTGATGCCTCGCGTGGCAAGGCCGATCGCCCGCCCTACAATGTTTGCCTCGGCGAGCGGGGAATTGTATACCCGATTTCCACCGAATTCCCTCTGCAACCCCCACGTCACCTTGAAGACTCCCCCTTTTCCTTTCACATCATCGATGTGTTGATCGCGCGAAACATCGGCAACATCTTGCCCGAAAATGATCATACGAGGATCGCGGGCCATTTCATCACGCATGCATTTGTTCAACAGGTCTACCATCGTCGTTGGATTCCCGCTGAACTGAGGGTCTTCCTCGGTGTCGAACTGTTCCCCAGTTGGATCGACCGACTCCGAATAGACGTGTTGATATAGCGTTTCCACGGATGGCTGGGGAGACGCCAACGCCAAATCGGTGGCGAGCTGCACTTCTTCTTCCGCTTCCGTCTTGATCCTTTCGATTTCGTGCTCGGTCGCGATTCCCTCCGCTAGTAGGCGCGCAGGAAACGATACGAGTGGATCGCGGCGTGCTTCCTCGTCTCGTTCAGCCGGCGATTTGTAGGCACCTTCGTCATCCGACAGAGAATGGGAATAGGGTCGTGTCACATGCGCGTGCACGAGCGCAGGACCCTTTCGCGCTCGGCAATGCGCGGTCGCGCGCGAAACCGCATCATACGAGGCGATGGGATCACACCCGTCCACTTCCTCGACGTAAAGATCGGGAAACGTGGACACCAGTTTGGATATCGATTTCCCAGCGGTTTGGATTTCTACTGGCACCGAGATCGCGAACCCGTTGTCCTCAATTAGGAACAACACGGGAAGCTTGAGGTTGCTTGCCGTGTTCATGGCCTCCCAAAACTCCCCTTCGCTCGTGGCGCCCTCTCCCGCACTCACACAGACAACTTCGTCACTCTTAATCAACTCGTCGCGATCGGGGATGTCCTCAATCTGGGTATAACGCAGCCACGCCTCGGCACAACCGACAGCGTTCAGAAACTGCGTCCCTGTGGGACTCGACGAGCTTGCTATATTCAGCGCCTTTTGGCCCCAATGTGACGGCATCTGCTTGCCATGAGAGTTGGGGTCGTCGGCAGCCGCAACCGCCGCAAGCAACATTTCCGTTGGCGTCATGCCGAGTGCCAAACACAGCGCGCGGTCCCGGTAGTACGGATAGAACCAATCGTAAGCCGGCTTTAAGACCTTCCCAGCCGCTGCGCAGACCGCCTCATGTCCCGCGCCGGATATTTGAAAGAAAATCTTATTTTGGCGCTTGAGCTTGATTTCCCGGTCGTCGAGAAGCCGAGAGATGAGCATCACCCGGTAGATATCGAGTAGATCTACTTTGGTGAGTTTTTGCGATGCCGAGCGCTGGGGTCTGGCGGGTGTGCGTATATCCGTCATGTCGAAAGGAAAATAATCTGTCAGCGTAACTTCGTCAGCTTCCTCAAGGCTTGCAGTTTTTCGAGAGCGGATTTCTCATTGGGCGCATCGCCGACTGTATGCATGGCATCCCGGATATCCATCAGCACTTCGAGCAAGAGCTGCTCGCGCTGGTACGAGGCATCAACATCCATCATCCGGCCGGCGTCCTCGGCCTGCTGGGCCCGGCCGTATGCCTCGCGGTAGATATCCTCGAGGTTGGTCAGAATCTTGTCGCGTGATCGCATTGGTCTCCTTGCCGCCGGCTGGAATATGCAGGGCTATCGGCGGCTTCTCCACCGTGGCGCCATCACCAGGTCAGAATTACCAACCCGCTGGGGACTTTCGGAGCAAAATAGGTCGATTTCTGGGGCATGAACGCGCCGGCGTCCGCGACCGCAAGGACTTGGTCGACTCTGGTGGGATTGAGGAGAACGGCCGCAGAGGCACCCTCTGAATAGACACGTTGCATTACCATCTTGACCGATGGGCTGTAGCTGATTTTCGCTCTGGTCCCGGCGAGGCTGGCGATTGGATCGACAACCAAAGTATCTATCTTCGCCACGTCGAGCGCGAGCACCGTCTCCTGGTGGGCAAACGGCAACGCCGAGAGATCGGCTCGTTCCCTGAGATTGAGTCCCAAAAAGATCGGACCGGGCAAGTATACCACACATCTGGTCTCATCACTGCGCCCGTTGAGGTGTGACTCGGCATCGTGGGCGGAGGCCAGAGTGGTCACCTCGAACCGATCGGTGATTTGCGCCAAGAGATCCGACTGATCCACGGTTTCGCCCAGGATGATCCGGTGCGTCGGAAGCACCTCCAAGCCGGGGTCTCCCAGTGGCACTATCAGCCCGAGCGTGCGGTCGGCCTCGGGATTCTCGGACCGGTAGCTCTCGGCGGTCTCATACCGATGATGGCCGTCTGCGATATAAAGGCAACCGTCGGCGGCAGCAGCGCCGGCGATCTCATCTCCATTTTGCCCGGTTACGCACCAGAGCGAGATCCCGACGCCCTCCAGCGACGCCCGGACATCGGGTTCGGTCGAAGTCGCCGTCTCCAACTGTTTTCGAAGGCCGCCGCTCCGATCCCGCGACAGCAGCAGCAGTGCTTCGAACATCGAGCGGGTACTCCGCGTGAGAGCCAACCGATCGCCCTTTGGGCCTTTATGGGTTTTTTCGTGGGGCCGCACCCTCGCCCGATCGTACGGCTCGACCGCGACGGCACCAATCACGCCGGTCCTTACGCGGGCTTCTCCGTCGGGAGTCTCGAACTCTTGCCGCACGACATAGACGGCCGGATCGGGATCCTGGACCAGAACCTCCTGATCTCGCCACGAGCGTAGAATCGTGGCCGAGTGCATGTATCGATCTCCGTTCCCGCCCGGGAGAATCAATCGAACGATGTTGTGCTCGCTCCGCTCCCGGTAAATTCTTCGCTGTGCCGAGGAAATCACGTCGTACGGCGGCGCGAGCAGCTCGCTTATCTGTTCGGCATTACGGTACCGTTCGCCTTTGAACGTGGTAACCAGAGGAGAAGGAGATCCGTCAGTCATGCCGACCTTTCGAGAGTTAGTGGCTAGTGGCAAGTAACCAGTAACCAGTGCGGAGGTTAGGGCTGGGACGCAGGCCAGGGCGAGCCACTACTGGCCACAGCTACAGATCACTAGTCACTGGCAACCAGCTACTCCCAATGCCTCGCCGCCTGCACCGATTCTTCGAGCAGCTTCCGATATGAGTCCAACCGGGTCTGACTGATCTTGCCCTGCGCGGCGGCGTCAGAGACGGCACACCCGGGCTCCTCGACGTGACGGCAATTGTCGAATCGACAACTTGGAGCCCACGAGGCGAACTCCGGAAACGCGGCGCCCAATTCCAATGGATCGAGACCCCACAGCCCGATGTTTCTCAACCCGGGAGTGTCGACGACGAAGCCGCCGTCGTTGAGCGGATACATTTCAGCAGCGGTGGTGGTGTGACGTCCCGCACCACTGCGCCGACTCACCTCGGCAGTGCGGAGTGACAACCCGGGTTGTACGGCGTTGAGCAAAGTGGACTTTCCGACGCCGGTCGCACCGGTCAGCAGTGAAACATTTCCTGCGAGGTGCCGCCTCAGACTTTCGATACCCGAGGCGTTGGGGACGCTGGTAACGAGTACGTCGTACCCGGCTGCCCGATACGCGTCACCGAGTGACTCAGCGTCCGGTGTAAGATCGGCCTTGTTCACGACGACCGTCGCCGGCAGGTGATTGGCCTCTGCCACAACGAGAAACCGGTCCATCAAGTGTGGGTCCCAGGCCGGTCGATCCCCAGCACCAACCACGATGACTTGATCGACGTTTGCTGCTACCTCGCGGGTCCTGCGAGCCTTTCCTGGGGTACGTCTCTTGAGAACGTTCCGACGCTCGGTGATTTCTTCTATCGTCACCGATCCATCTCGATGTTCGTGGAGCAACACATCATCGCCCACCAGAACACGCATCCTCTCGCCCCGCTTCATCCGGCCGCGGAGTGAGGCGTTCACCGTCTCGCCCTTGGTGAACACACGGTAGTTCCCGCCGACGGTGGAAAGCACGATCCCGTGTCTGCTGTCTACCAGTCCGGCAACTCCTCCTGTCGTTCGATGAGTCGCTCCAGGTGCTGTTTGACCTCGTGGAGTGTCAATTCGTGGATGGCCGTCTTCGCATCCACCCTGCGGTCCGCGTGAGCCAAGAAGCCGGTTTCCAGATGGCCGACGGGTTGCGTGCCGTCGGGAGACCACCGCACGAAGATCAAGGCGGCGGCAAATTGTTTCTCCGCCGCCGAATTCTCCTCGATATACACATCAACCGAGTACGATGCACCATCAGACCCTTCGAACGCCGGTGGCCTCGAGTGTTTCTCGAAATAACCACCTAGCGACGCGTCCGGCATCACTTTTAGGAAAATTCCTCCTCCAACACTCTATTCATGACGAACGCAAGCAAGATGGTTTCCGTTAGTTAGTCGGGTAGAAACGTAAGTTGGATTTGGCCATCTGCAACAACACGGGGGCAGGCGCAAACCGATCGCCATACGCCTGCGCCAAGCGCTCGAGGGTGTCCACGATCCGCGCGGCGCCTACTTCATCCAATTGCCGCAGCGGACCACCTCTGAAGGGCGGATAACCGATTCCATAAACCGCACCGATGTCGCCGTCACGAGGCGACCGGACGATCCCTTCTTCGACGGCACGGGCCGCCTCGTTCAACATCGCATAGACGAGACGCTTCTCGATATCTGCGTTGGGTACTGGGCGCGGGTCCTCGCCGAATAGCTCGTAGACCGAACGATCCACTTCTTTCCGCTTTCCCCTCTTGTAGCGGTAGAATCCACGCTTGGTCTTTCGGCCCAACCGCCCTGCATCGATCATTCGACCCAAGCCGTCCATCGGCGTCATTCGGTCTCCGTACGCCGAGTGCATCACGATGGAACCTTTCTGGGCAACGTCCAGGCCAACTTCGTCGAGCAACGTAATGGGGCCAACGGGAAAACCGAAGTGCTTCATGATACGATCGATGTCTTCAATCGCGACGCCCTCTTTCACCATCCGCCCCGCCTCGTTGAGATACGGGCTCAGGATCCGGTTTACCCAAAAACCAGGATGGTCTCGCACGACGATCACCGTTTTCCCCATTCGCCGTCCGAAATTCACAGATGTTACCGTGGTCCGGGGTTCGGTCTGATCTGTGACGATGATCTCCAAGAGGGGCATCTTTTGCACCGGGGAGAAAAAATGCATGCCGATGACGCGCCCGGGGTGGCGAGTGGCTTCCGCAATTCGCGCGATTGGAATCGTACTCGTATTGGAGGCCAGGATACAGGATTCGGAAACCACAGCTTCCAATTCCCGAAACACCTGTTGCTTTACATCTAGATCCTCGAAGACCGCCTCGATGACGAGGTCCGCCCGCCCTAAGCCTGCCCAGTCTGCTCCTCCCGACAGGAGCGCATCGATGCGCCGGTACTCGTACCGCGTCATGCGTTTACGCTCGAGCCGTTCTCGAACGATTGCGCGTGCCACCCGCATTCCGTTGCTCACGCGCTCGAGATTCGTATCTCGGAGCCGAACGTCAACGCCGGCCCGCAACGCCGCCGTGCCGCCGATAGCCGCTCCCATGAACCCCGCCCCCGCCACAACCAAATTCTTGATCCCTCCCGCTTCGGTAACGGGGCCATCGACCCCCGGATCTTTTCGCAAAGCCGTATCGGCGAAAAAAATCTGAATGAGCTTGCGTGACACGTCACCGACGCCGAGTTCGGTAAAGTGTCTCGCTTCGCGATCCAAACCGGCCTCGACGCCGTATGTAAGTCCGTGCTGGACCGCATCGAGTGCCGCCATCGGAGCGGGGTAGTAACCGCCGGTCTTTTTCTTCACTTCCTTGGCTGCTTTGGAAAACACCACCCAGCGTCCGATGGGCGTTTTCTGCAAAATCGCTGCTGTCAAACCACCATGCGAACGTCGGGGCTTCCAACCATCGGCGAGCTTCACTGCTGCCCTCACGGCAATCTGTTCGAGCATCGAAGGGTGAACCAACTCGTCCACCATGCCGAGTCGGTGGGCTCTGCGCGCCGGGACAAACCTCCCCGGTGGAGCGAGGATGATCCCCAACGCCGCCGGCACACCGATGAGCCGGGGCAAACGTTGGCAACCACCTGCCGCAGGGATGATGCCGAGACTGACCTCAGGGAATCCCAGTTGAGTCTTTCGATGATCGGTAGCCACGCGATACGTGCAGGCCAACGCCGTCTCGAGGCCGGCTCCCAGACACGCTCCGTGAATTGCAGCAACCACCGGTTTGTCCAACTGTTCGAACCGGTTCACGAGTTGTTGCCCGGAGCGTATCAATTGCAAAGCTTCGTCACTCGATCGCAATCGGACAAACTCGTCGATATCTGCGCCGGCGATAAACGTGTCGGG
>JAPULP010000329.1 GCA_027294815.1 Gemmatimonadota bacterium
TGGTGAGCTTGAAGGTTTGGTACAACAGCGTCTCAAGAAAGCTAGTTGGATCGTCCGTCTCACCGAGCTGGAAGGCCTGGCAGGTGCACTTCAGCTCACGGTGGTGCTCGGCGAGTTCTTGGAACCTTCCCAGCAGCGCACTCTTGCCCATCCCCCGAGGTCCAATCACCAGAACGGGGGTACCCATCTCGCCAGCTCCCACCAAGACGCGGTCGAATGCGGCACATTCGGCTTGGCGGCCTACGAATGGGAGACGGGCGGGAATGGGTTCCTTGTACGTAACCACGCGATCCTTCGGTGGCCGCCTCCACAGTCGAAGCCAAAGTTTCTTGAGATAGCTGAACATTGCATCGCGCTCCGGCACATGTCCGGGGCTCAACCACCATCTACTACTGCTGTTGCCCTCACACCAATCTGTCGGTTGAGAGCTCGCACTGTAAGATGGACGTGGGGTGGTCACAGTCCTCCGAGCGGCGATCGCAGCAACCGCTCACAACACTGAACAGTATCCGACTCAGGCCTTCTCCTAGCAAGAGGGTTCCGGGCACACTCGACGGCTACGCGCACGAGGATCTGTCGGTGCTTGCGGGAGGGTCGCGAGTGCTCGTTGCGCAGTGATTTGATCGTCCGCGTACTCAAGCCGCTTGCCTGTGCGAGCACACTGGCTGGCACGACCTTGAGCACCGGAACAACCAGCGTGACCCATTCATCATGCCTGGGATCGGTGTAAGCGTCCTGTACGTCTTGCCGATCATGCACAACGCCGTGCTCGACGTCTTCCATGCGGTTGGATTCTTTCCCCACATAAACGATCGAGCCAACGTGGACCTCTCGCCGATAGAGCAGCCCGACTGTCGTGCGGTCGCAGGCGTACCCCTCCTGATCGGCGCTCTTTGGCTCAGGATGGGTTCGATACTGGGCCAACACATCGCCATAGGATTTGACGCGAACGATCCGACCACCCGTTGGGTGACTCGTGGTAATCCCGAACTGCTCCCGTGTGTGAATATCAAACCAGGACTGATGGAGGCGTTGTCCAGGATTGGTCGTAAAGGCTCCAATCAAGTGAAAACGATGTGGGTCGGCACCTGCAGGATGCCCGAACGGTGCCACCGGTACGCTCAACACAAAATTCATTGGCTTGACCCGATTACTGTATGGCAATTGAAACCGCGTGGTGTCGAAGGGCCGATGGACGAACGGGGACGAGATGGCGAGCCGACTGACGGCGGGTTGGTCATGCCAGGGCGGTGCCACGGCCGCGTGCCCCAGGGCATGGGCCACCATCTCCCAGACCTGGCGAATCCAGTCGCGGTCCTCAGTCGCTGGATTAGTGGGGTTCATAAGATGCCCCAGACCGTGCTCCGAATACTTGTGGATCGTGATGTGATCTGATCGGCCGACCGTGAACAGCGCGTAGCGTTTCGCCGAGATCACGTACGCGTAGAGCTGCTGGCGCTCATCCCGTTCGTTGTAGTTCTCACGCTCGATCTCCAGCACGGATCCCGGCACGATGGTGCGATCGTAGGGGTTCAAGGCCGCAAACCGCGCCACGATGGCGTCCACGGCGTCGCATGAGAGGGCGTCAATCGCGGGCGTCCCGCCGTGCAACTGCTCAGTGCCGCCCGGACACGGGACGAGTCCACCGGCCCTCGTGGCGACGATAGCCATCGAGTCGGTATCACAAAACGCATACGTGCCGCCGGCATCCGTGACACAGCGTTCCAAGAGGGCCAACATGAGACGGGCTCCCGCCGTGATAAGTGCTGCCACCGGGGGAAAGCAGTACCGGCCCGGCCGGTCCTGCGCGTTCGCATGGACGTCAAGCGACCCGTCCACCCCATGGATCCGCACACTGATCCATTTCCCCACTGGTTGTTCATAGCGGTTCATCTCAGCGAACACGCCGTAGCTCCCACTGTTGGCCAGGACCTTTAAGAAACTGTTCAGGTGTTGCTGTTCGGTGGGTGACCGCTTGAGACTTTCTGAAATTTAATTAGATACAGAGGTAAAGCGACGTCAGCGCTGCAGGGATTGGCAGAGAGTTTGAGGGATCTCCACGCGGCGTGATGTTCGCGGAGATATTCGGCACACTGTGAAACTTCGTCGCTCTTGCCCTAACCTCGGGCGCTGAGAAACACCTATGGGGCACGTCTCTAAACCGCTCCACCCCCCCTGCGAAACGGGGGCGCGGGAGAATCACCCTCGTCGGTCCGTACTACCCAGACCTTTTCTTAGTGCGAACCCGGTTTTGGCTGGACGCCGCCAGTACCAAGGGGGATACTTGGGATAGGGACAAGCACCAATCCACCTGGCGCTCCTACATCTTTATCGACACCGCAAGGTCTGAGTCCGGTCTTATGGAATGCCCGTCTTGTGGCACCTCAATTGGGTACGCGGAGGCCATACGGCCTTTGGCTCGTAGTGAACCAGCTCGACCGCACGCGCCAAAGTGACGGCAAAATGTTCCGGATTGATCATAAACGACCAGATATCCCGTTCGGATGTATGGAGCCGGAGCTACCTCTAGATGCCTGGCCGGAGGCTCCCCAGTCGGCGACGGCCGATTTTAGTAATCATTATCCTGTTCGGGAAAAGGAGCTACCTGACAAAATCCTTTCATCGCTGGCCCTCGCTAAGTCCCAGCGGTCAAAGGGAAAAAATCCGCTCGACGTTCACCCGATCGGGGTTAACAACGACATGTGCGTCTTGCCTGGCCTAGACCTAGACACGAGCCGTTGCAACAACGTCTGCTGCACCCGGCGCCCCCGCTGCACGGGGTGCAATTCGGCATCCCCACACAACTCGTAACGCACGATGCTTGTGCCGCCGCGCGCGGCGCGACGATCGATTCGATCACTGGCAGGAGGAGCGAGATCCCTGCAACCCGTCGCAGGGTTCGTAGCGCTTCCCGCCGGGAGTATTGGGCCCTATCTGCCGGCAGTGTCACCGGCTTACTCAGCAAGTGTGCCCTGCCCAAGCGGTCCAGCGCCATCCACACCATCGCCTCGTCTGTCGGCGTTGCTAATTGCGCCTCCAGCAGCACGGCTACCTCGGCCACGCTCGACCGGCCATCGCAGCGCCGCCACACTAGCGCGGCCGTGCGATTCAGGCAAAGAGCCTTGTGACGCTTCAGGTCGTATACCAGCGTTTCGTCCTGTAGCTCTTCGACCACCAGCTCATCTTGCCTCGCGCGGGGCATCAGCGCTCTTGTCATTTCCATAGGTACCTCACTCCAAATCGGTGGCGCGTCGTGACACTACCACTGAGCCCGGTCGAGTTCGAGTTCAGGGTCAGTTAGATCGGTCACGCCGCGTCCGTTCAGGGGCTAGGAGGCTGGCGCTGTTGGCCGCGGAGCGCGCCGAGCCGGGCCCGACTTGGGTTCGGGGTTGCCCCATTCTAGTAGCCCCCTGGATCGAAAGTCAACGACTTACCAGAATCGGCTGTAACCTTAGACGTTTTGGTGGCATCATTTAAGGGGATATTGTCTTTGGGATTTTATGACGGTCGGGTAATCTATACCGCAACCTCCGAAGCGTGCGAGGTCAAGCTGAGTTGCCGTCAAGCGCGAGCGGTGGCCAGCGCCATCAAGTAACTCAACGTCAAGATACACGACATAAAGCTTTATGTCAAGTCTCTTGACATGAAGTTTGTTTTGGCTATTTATAGGGTATGCCGGACGCCCATCCTATCGACCCGGTCGATCGTATCCTGGAGCAGTGGTCCCGCGAGCGCCCCGAGCTCGACTCGAGCGGTTTCGCGATCGCGGCTCGCGTGCTCATGCTTGGCAAGTTGCTAGAGCGGCGGGTGACTCGGGCCCTGGCCCCCCTCGACCTCAGCCTGTGGGCTTTCGACGTCCTGGCGACCCTGCGCCGCCAGGGCGCGCCCTACC
>JAPULP010000033.1 GCA_027294815.1 Gemmatimonadota bacterium
TGCAAACATCGCCCTCGAATTCGACAAAGGAGCTAGCGTCGAAATCCTTGGGATCGACGATTGCTGAATTGACGTTGGTGAAGATCTTGAATTCACGGGCGACGCGCATGTCGTATCCAGAGGAAGACACGCCGTAGCTGATGGCGCCGGACCGGACCTGCGAGTTCTCGAATGGCTCGATCATGCCGTGCTCTAGCGCTAACTTCTTGATCCATCGGTCAGACTTGATCGACATTGGCAAAACACTTGAGTTGGGTGGTTTGTGGTGGAAGCCCCAGACCGTTGAGCCGTGCCGCGAGGCGATCGATCGCCAGCGCCTCGGGCCCGCCTCGGATGGGCACGTAAAGATACGTTACATGGTCGGTTACGCCACTTTGGGCGTGCTTGACCACCGTCGGGCCCGTGGGTAGCTTTTCCCGCGGTACGTGAAATTTTTCACGAGCGCAACGGGGCAATGATCCAAGAGTATATCCCGATACTTCTCCTCCTCGGGTTCGTGATTGCCAACGCAGTCGGGATGTTGCTTTTTTCGCACATTCTGCAGCCTCGGCGCCGTACGGCCATCAAGGACTCTCCCTACGAGTCCGGCATGCCGCCTTTAGGAACCACTCGAGAGCGGTTCAGCGTCAAATTCTACCTCATCGCAATGCTGTTCATCGTGTTCGATATCGAGGTGGTGTTCTTGATTCCATGGGGAGTGGCGTTTCGGCGGCTTGGCCTGACCGGGTTCGTGGCAATGGCCATCTTCATCCTCGTTCTCGAGGTGGGGCACGCCTACGCCTGGAAGAGAGGAGCGCTCGAATGGGACTAGAGCAGAAACAGGGGGCCGAAGGCGGCGAGGGGGGGGGGCTCCATCGTTTCTTCGGTGTCGCCCAACTGGGTGACGACCCGCCTCGATTTCCTGGTCAACTGGGGCCGATCCAACAGCTTGTGGCCGATGCCGTTCGGGACCGCTTGCTGCGCGATTGAGTTCATGGCCACCGCGGCCAGCCGGTTCGATCTGGCCCGGTTCGGCATGGAACGGATGAGCTTCTCCCCGCGCCAGGCCGACGTCTTGATCTGCGCCGGGCGGTTGCCGTTCAAGCTGGCTCCCGTCATTCGACGGATCTACGACCAGATGGCCCAGCCCAAGTGGGTGATCTCGATGGGTGCGTGCGCGTCGACGGGCGGGATCTTCGACACCTATGCCATGGTGCAGGGCATCGATACGGTGGTACCGGTGGATGTGTACGTGCCGGGTTGTCCACCGCGACCGGAAGGACTGCTGTACGGCATTCTGATGCTGCAAAAGAAGGTGCGTGGTGAAACGCTCGCCGATCCGTCTCTGCGCGACGAGCAGCCGCTGGATCACAGAGGGTTACGTCTTCCACCGAGTGTGGTAGACGAACTGTCGGAGCCGTTCGGCAACTCCGTTCACCAAACTCGCTCCGCGTAATCCATTGAATCCCACCGTCGAGGTGCTCAAGGCCAAGTTCGCGGGGGCGGGGGCGATCATCCGCGCTGTGGAATCCTGCGGCGACTCGATCGTCTATGTGCCCGCGTCGAGTCTTTCCGAGATCATGGCGTTTCTCAAGAACGCGCCCGAGCAGACCTACGATTACCTCGTCGACATCACGGCGGTCGAGTATCGCGACCCCGAACGGCCGCTCGAGGTCGTGTATGAGCTTTTCTCGTTGCAACGCCGGGCGCAGCTCCGGGTGAAAGTCGAACTGAATAAGTCGGAAGATCTGGTCGTCGATTCTCTGGTCCCGCTGTGGAACGGAGCGAATTGGTTGGAGCGTGAGGTCTTCGACATGTTCGGCGTCGTGTTTACCGGCCACCCGGATCTGCGGCGCATTCTGATGTGGGAGACTTACGAGGAAGGACATCCGCTCCGCAAGGACTTTCCGCTCCGTGGTCGGTTCTCCCGTTCGGAACAGGTCCGCCAGGCGCTGAATGCGAATCCGGAAGCGCACTATTCGTTGGAAGAGCTTGCTATCGCAGATGTGTACCATGAGGTCCCGGCGGACATGCGAGAACGCCTCGCACGCGGCGAGCGCGACAAGGTCCCCGATCCGGAGAGCCCCTGAGGCATGGGTACGAAGCGCACGATCGAACTCGACGTAGCGACGCCCGGTCTCGATGCCCGAGGCGGCGCGGCTCGTATGCCCATCGGGATGGCCGAGGGCGGGGTGGGAGTGCTGGGCGGGGAGGAACCCGAGCTCGGCGGCGACCATATGCTGGTGAACATTGGGCCCCAACACCCCGCGACACACGGGGTGTTGCGCCTCGTGGTCGAGTTGGACGGCGAGGTTGTCGTGCGGGTCATCCCCCACATTGGGTATCTGCACACGGGCTTCGAGAAGCTCGGTGAGTACCGGTATTACAACCAGATCATCACACTGACCGATCGAATGGATTACCTCGCGCCGATGTCGAACAACGTATGTCTCGCGTTGGCGGTCGAGAAGCTGATGGGGCTCGAGATCACGGAGCGCTGCAAGGTGCTGCGGGTCATTGCGTGCGAGTTGAGTCGCATCATCTCACACCTCGTCTGGTTGGGTACCACCTCCATCGACATTGGAGCGTTTACGCCGTTTCTGTGGTGTTTCCAGGAGCGGGAGCGCGTGTACAACCTGCAAGAGATGTGGACCGGTGCGCGTCTGACCACGAGCATGACCCGCGTGGGTGGACTGATGGCGGACATTCCCGACGGCTTCGAAAGTGGACTCCGCGATTTTTGCACCACCTTCCCCAACACCCTGGATGAGGTCGACCGGATGTTGACGCGCAACGGCATTTGGTGTGCCCGGATGCAAGACATCGGTGTGCTGACTGCCGAAGAGGCGATCAACTTCTCTCTGTCGGGTCCGATGCTGCGCGCCAGCGGCGTGGCGTATGACGTGCGCAAAGATCGTCCGTATCTCGATTACGAAACGTACGAGTTTGAAGTTCCTATCGGAGAAAAAGGCGACGTCTACGACCGCTACCTCTGCCGTTTCGAGGAGATGCGACAATCGGTGCGGATCCTCGAGCAAGCGATCAATCGGCTGCCGGACGGTCCCATCAACGTGGACGATTCCCGCGTGACACTCCCGCCAAAGAGCGAGGCGATGAGTGACATGGAAGCCATGATCTTCCATTTCAAGCAGGTCATGGAGGGTATCAAGGCTCCGGTCGGCGAAGCCTATATGCCCATCGAGGGTCCAAAGGGCGAACTGGGCTACTATTTCGTGTCGGACGGGACCGCCAAGCCGGTACGATTCCGCGTTCGACCCCCGGCGTTCATCAATCT